>JBBRGP010000013.1:0-19132 GCA_038224105.1 Desulfobulbales bacterium
CACTGGTGATTTCGAGGACGGCGCAACTCGCCCGCGGATCGCCGTCGAACATGCGCCCGGCCGAACCCGGATTGATGAAGTGGGTTCCCGAGAGGATTTTATGGTAGGGCGAGTGGGAGTGACCGGTGACGATAATATCACAGGCGCTTTGCCTGGCAAGTTCGTGGAATCTGGCGTCAGGGGTATCGGCGAACAGGAACTCGTCGGGGTCGGCCGGGCCGCCATGAAAAATGCCAAGCTGTAGACGGTGATTAGGAAAATCCCCAGTGGTCGGGGGCAGAAGCAGTTGCTCTGATTCGGCCAGGGCCAGCAGGGTGTTTTTTCCCGCTTCGTCCAGGTCCTCGGCGGTAGAGGTGTACATGATCCGTTTCTCGGGCTTGCTGGGTTTTTTAAAAGGTGTTCCACGAAGCAGGCGGATTACCTTTTTATCGGTATTACCGAGGATCGAAATAGCCTGGTGGCGGACCAGCCAGGCCAGCGTTTCCTTGGGAAACGGCGCGTAGACCAGGGAATCGCCGCAATTGATGACAAAATCGAATGAAGTTGCACCAAGTTCCCGGCCTATGGCCGCCAGGGCCGGATAATTGCCATGGATATCGGCAAGCAGGAGAATTCGAGTAATCATCAGAGCAGGGGGGAAACAAGAAGACAGGTGTTTTCTTTAAATTTCATGAGATAGCCTCGGTGTGGGAACGTTGCCATGTCGAGTTCGCTGGATTGGTTGATATATTCCTGCTGGACGGTGTAGAGCTGTTCGGTGAAGGTCTCACAATAGATAAACAAGGTGGCCTCCAAATTCAACCAGAAGCTGCGCATGTCGAGATTGACCGAACCGAAAAGTGAAAAATTCCGGTCAACGGTGATGGTTTTGGCATGCAGCAGGCCGCCATGGAAGAGAGCTATGGTCACCCCCGCCTCGGCAAGTTCCTCGAACCGCGCCTGACTGGCATAGTGGACCAGTCTGGAGTCGTTTTTCCGCGGCACGACGATGGTCACCCGAACCCCGCGCTGGGCGGCGGCCTTGAGAGCGAGGAGCAGCGGTTCATCGGGGATGAAATACGGGGTGGTCATGATCAGTTCCCGTCGCGCCGCATAGATGGTGGTGAGCAGCAGGCTGTGAATGGTTTCCGGGGCAAAACCGGGACCGGAGGGAACGAGCTGGACCGCCGCCGTGCCGGCCACGGCGAGGGGATGAATGTCGCCGATCCGCCTGACCATTTCAATATCTTTCAAAAGCGACTCGGAGCGGTACTGGCCGACCTCGGCATCGAGAAACCAGTCGCTGATGAAGGTTCCGGCGAGGCTTTCGACGACCGGTCCCTCGACTCTGACCATCATGTCGATCCAGTCGCCTACCCCGGCGTCCTTTTTAAAATAATCGGGATCGACCATGTTCTGACTGCCGGTAAAGGCGATCCTGCCGTCGATCACCACCAGTTTGCGATGATTGCGGATATCGATCCGGGAAAAAAGTGCCTTGATCAGCCCTGCCGGCAGCGATTCCTGGACTTTGATGCCGGCGGCCTTCATCCTTGCGGCGGTCGCGCCCGTTAAAAAATCCCGGCTGCCGATGGCATCGAGCAGCAGGCGGCAGACAACACCGCGGGCGACTGCGGCGATCAGGGCCTCGATGACCCGGTCGACGCGGCCGCCGTCCTGCCAGATATAGAACTGCAGATGACAGGTGGATCGCGCCCCTTCGATCTCGGCGATGATCGAACGAAGGATCTCATCCGGATGGGTGATGAGGGTCAGGCTGTTGCCGGCCATCGCCGGCAGGCCGACCAGGGTCACCGCCTGGCGGTGGAGGGGTGCGCATTCCGGGTTCAACTGCTGCCAGGATACCGGAGCTCGCTGCCGCAGGGTCTTCAGCCAGTGCTGGTAATGGCGGGACGAGACCCTGGCGCGTTCGATACGCCGCTCGGGGATGCGGTTTTCGCCGAACAGCAGATAACAAAAACCGCCAAGAAAGGGGATGAGCAGGATGACCACCAGCCACGCCAGCGACACCCCGTAGGGGCGTTTGCGCATAATAACCCTGAAGGACAGGCCGATCCGGATAACCAGATCGGCGAGGAGCAGGATTGTGGAAAAGAGGGTGTAACTTGACTGGGGATCCGGATTGTCCATTAAACTCTGGTTCTTGGGTGTTGGGCCGGGACGGGAAATGGGGGTCGGAAGCGCTGTTTTTTTTGGGCGGTGGTCGAAAAAGGGTCAGCCAATACCCGGAAATTTTGGCTTCGCCGATCGACCTCCATTGCTAACTCAATTTTAAAGTAGCATAATCAGTCGGATAAGTGGTAGATGTATTTTACTCTTCAAGCTTTGGCAGAGTTTTTCCAGGGGGCTGGAAACCGCCGCAATCAGGGTCACGTAATCGTCGCAGGTTTGCTGTATTGAGAGGATTTTTCACGGATGATCATCAAAGGTTTTTCATTTTCCGCGGTCGAGGCGGGCATCCGCTACTCCGACAGGCTGGATCTCGGTCTTATCTATAGCGACACACCTTGCGTCACCGCCGGGGTGTTTACCACCAATCAGGTGAAAGCCGCGCCGGTCATTCTCGACAAGGAGCGGCTGAAAGGCGGTCGAGCTCAGGCGATTCTGGTCAATAGCGGCTGTGCCAACGCCTGCACCGGGGGGACCGGGATCGAGGCGGCCCGTCATACGAGCATGCTGCTGTCGGGGCTGCTCACCATTTCCGACGACCTCGTTCAGTTGGCGTCCACCGGCGTCATCGGCGAACAGCTGAACCTGCCGGCCTTTGAGAAAAGTCTGCCGGAGCTGGTAAAGGAGCTGTCTCCCGATAAATTCGAACGGGTTGCCCAGGCGATCATGACCACCGACACCGTGCAAAAGATTGCCTCGGCAACGGTGACCATCGGCGGCCAAGAGATAAAAATCATGGGGATGGCCAAAGGGGCGGGAATGATCATGCCCAATATGGCGACCATGCTCGCTTTTGTCATCACCGATGCCCGCATCAACTTTCCGGAACTGCACCAGGCCCTGGTCGGATCGGTGGCCCGGACTTTCAACCGGATCACCATCGATGGCGATACCAGCACCAATGATATGGTCCTGGTGATGGCCAATGGCAGGGCCGGCAATCCCTGGATTGACGGCGATTCGCCCCGGGACCCGAAGGCCTTTCAGGATGGCCTGGAAATGGTCCTGAAGGATCTCGCCCTGCAGATCGTCACCGACGGCGAGGGGGCGACCAAGACCATCACCATCAGGGTGCGCGGGGCGAAAGAGGAAAAAGAAGCCGAACAGATCGCTAGAACCGTCGCCAACTCGAGCCTGGTCAAGACTGCCTTTTTCGGCGAGGACGCCAACTGGGGAAGGATCATCGCGGCCATGGGCAGATCGGGGGTAAAATTCTCGCCCGACCGGGTCGACATCGCTTTCGGCGATGTGGGTATCGTCAAAAACGGTCTTGGCCTCGGCAAGGATGTTGAGGCGGCGGCCACCAGGGTTCTGAGGGAGAAAGCCATCACAGTGTCGATCGACCTGCAGGACGGCAAAGGCTGCGCCGAGGTGTTCACCTGTGATTTCTCGATCGACTATGTGAAGATCAACGCCGATTATCGATCATGAAAAAACTCGTTGTGATTCGCCACGCCAAATCGAGTTGGTCCGCTCCTGATTTGGACGATTTTCACCGGCCGCTCAGTCAGCGCGGCAAGTATGACGGTCCGGCGATGGCGAAAAGACTGGCTGCCGCCGGAATTCGTCCCGATCTCATCGTTGCCAGTCCGGCCGTCCGGGCGAAAAAGACCGCCCGGATGATGGCCGAAGGGACCGGTTATGATAAGGATGCGATTCGCTATGAAGAAGGTCTCTATCTTGGCTCGGTTTCCTACCATTGCCGGGTGATAGCCACCCTTTTCCAGCAGGTCGATGTGCTGTTTCTGGTCGGTCATAACAATACCCTTACCGAACTCGTCGAACACCTCTCCGGCAGGGTCCTCGGCAACGTTCCGACCTGCGGCATCGTCGCCTTGGAATATAGAGGCGAAGAGGGGTTCACCGATCAAGCCGGGGGCGGTAAGCTCGGTTTCTTCTGGTTTCCCAAGGATAAGGGGGACGGCACCGGGTAAATGATCCGGTGCTCCTCCCTGGCAATGGCAAACTTCTTATACAGCTCCGGCAGGATTTGTCCCAGGTAGCGGTAATGTCCGTGGTAACGCCAAACTGTTTAAAATGCATCAACTATTATATTACCCATGATCCCGCCAAACCGTATGGCTGCCGGGCCTTGGGCTTCAAGAGCCGAACCAGTCCGGCCCGGGTGGCTTTTTTATCTTCCGGACTTGTCTGCCAACTCTACTCACCCAAGAAACAGGAGAAGGATGGCTCCGGTTCTCCAAGGGTAGCCTAAACCGTCGCGTTGCTTTACACGCTTCCTATGATTGCGGATTTTTACCGGCAGAGGCGGGAGAGGCTGCGGAAAATGGCGACATCCCTTGCCTCCGAAACCTGGCTGACCAGCTGGGAACTGATCCGGATAACCCTTCCGGTCGCCATCGCCACCAAAATCCTCGAGGAACTCGGACTCATCTCCTCCGTCGGCAAGGTTCTAGAACCGGTGATGGCGGTGCTCGGACTGCCCGGTCCCCTCGGCCTGGTCTGGGCGACGGCGATGCTGACCAATATTTACGCCGGCATCGCCGTTTTTGCCGCTCTCGCGCCGGGGCTGGCATTGACCAGCGCCCAGATCACCGTGCTCTGTTCGGCGATCCTCATCGCCCATTCGCTGCCGATCGAGTTGAGCGTCAGCACCAGGGCCGGCGCCGGTCTTTTGCCGATTGCCCTGATCCGGCTACTTGGCGCGGTGGTCTATGCCTTTCTCCTCAACCACCTCTGTCTTGCCTTTGATATCTGGCAGCAACCGGCCGAGCTGATTTTTTCGGCGACCGCCCGGCCCGGTGATTTGCTGCAGTGGGGAGAGGAGCAGGCGTGGAATCTGGGATTGATCGTTCTCATCATTTTCGCGATAGTGCTGTGCATGCGACTGTTACGAAAGTTAGGCATCCTCGGGCTCTTGGAGAAGATTCTGGCGCCGGTTCTGCCGGTTTTCGGCATGGGCCGTCAGGCGGCACCGCTGACGGTGGTGGGCATGATCATGGGAATCGGGTATGGTGGGGCTTTGATCATCCGAGAGACCAGCGCCGGCAAACTGGACAAGGCGGAGGTCTTTAATTCGATGGCGCTGATGGGGCTTTGCCATGGCCTGGTCGAGGACACTTTGATCATGGCGGCGATTGGCGGAAAATTCGCGGGAATTCTGTGGGGAAGGATAATATTTTCCCTCATCGTCAGCTACCTGCTGGTCCGGGTGCTCCATCTTCTGGCCGCGAGACGGACCCGCTCACGGCCATAATTTCAACAGCGACAACTTCACGTACAGTATATGGAATTCACGATATTCGGTAAAAAGATGACCGGCAACGCCGGGATTCTCTCCCTGATGGACGATCTCGGCAAGGCCACTGGCGCGGGCGGCCAGCCGCTGATCATGATGGGCGGAGGCAATCCCGGACAGGTTCCGGAATTTCAGGAGATAATGCGCAAAGAGCTGGTGGCGATCGGCGAGGATCGCCAGGCTTTTCACCAGCTCATCAGCGGCTATGCCCCGCCCCAGGGGGAAGGCCCATTTCTTGAAGAACTGGCCGCCCTGCTCAAAAAAGAACAGGATTGGGATATCGGCCCGGAAAATATCTGTCTGACCAACGGCAGTCAGACGGCGTTTTTCATGTTGTTCAATCTCTTTGCCGGGGCATTGCCCGACGGCCGGATGAAGAAAATCTGTCTGCCCATGGCCCCGGAATATATCGGCTACGCCGATCTCGGGCTGAGCGATGGCCTTTTTGTCTCCACCAGACCCGTGATTGAACTCCTGGAGGGCGGCTTCTTCAAATACCATATCGATTTCACCAAACTGGAGGTCGGTAACGATATCGGGGCGATCTGCGTCTCGCGGCCGACCAATCCGACCGGCAATGTGGTATCGGATGCGGAACTGGCCCGGCTCGTCGATCTCGCCGCCGGGAAAAAAATTCCGCTGATTATCGACAGCGCGTATGGACTGCCCTTTCCGGGTATGATATATACCGAGGCCAGGCCGGTCTGGAACGAGCAGCTGATTCTTTGCCTCTCCCTGTCAAAGCTTGGGTTGCCGTCGATGCGAACCGGCATCGTCGTCGCTGCGCCGGCGATTGTTCAGGCGCTTACCGCCATGAACGCGATCATGTCCCTGACCCCGAACAGCTTCGGGGCGACCCTCGCCGGCAATCTGGTCAGGAGTGGGGAGATAACCGCCATCAGCAGGGAAGTCATTCAGCCTTTTTACCGAAATAAGATGAAGAAGGCGGTCGCGGTGGTCCGGGAGAAATTTGCCGGTATTCCTTGCCGCATCCACAAACCGGAGGGGGCGATGTTTCTCTGGTTATGGTTTGAGGGGTTGCCGGTTACCAGCCTCGAACTTTATCGACGGTTAAAGGACCATGGGGTGCTGGTGGTTTCCGGCCACTATTTTTTTCCAGGCCTTGGCGAGGCCTGGCAACATAAGGACGAGTGCATCAGAGTAACGTATTCCCAGGACGATGACGATGTTCGGCGCGGTCTTGAGATCATCGCCGAAGTCGTCCGGCAAATTTATGCCCGGCAAGGCGGGAATGAGGGCGGCGCCATCACCGAAGACGGAGAAAACCTTTGAGGAACATAACGTTATTACAGGGCATCGTGGCTGTTCTGCTGCTGTGTACGGCACCGGCGCAAAGTTTGGGGGAGTGCCTGCAGGGCAACTGTCGCCAAGGCAAGGGAATTTTTGTTGCCGACAATGGTCGACGCTACGAGGGGGAGTTTAAAAATGGGCTTGCCAATGGCCGCGGTATCCTTACCTATGCCGATGGAAGCCAATACAGCGGTGAGTTTCGTGACGGCAAGTTTGAAGGCAAGGGTCAGCTGATAAGCAAGGATGGGCGGAAATACCAGGGACAGTTCCACGACAACGTCATGCATGGGGAGGGAAACCTGGTGCGCAGCGACGGGCTGCAGTATATCGGTGAGTTCAGCTTTGGCCGCTTTCACGGCACTGGCATCCTCTTTTTTCCCGACGGGCGCGAGTTTCAGGGGGATTTTCGAAATGATTTCATCGATGGTCAAGGCAAACTGATCTATGCCGACGGCACCTGGTTTGAAGGGGTCTTTCATGATGGCAAACCAGCCGGCAAGGGGACGAAAAAATATCTCGACGGTTCCACCTATACCGGTGAAGTTCATGGCAATAAAAGACAGGGCTACGGCATTTTTGAGACCTCTGGAGGGGAACGGTACGAGGGTATGTTCGTCGATGATGCCTACCACGGTGAGGGAACTCTGACCTACGGTGATGGCCGTCTCTATAAGGGGGAATTCAAGGGCGGGGTGAGTCATGGCCAGGGCACCCTCGATTACCGCGACGGGTCACGATATAAGGGTGGTTTTGTTGATGGCCTGCTCCATGGTCAGGGAACCCAGGAGTATCCTGACGGTACCGTATATCGGGGAGAATTCGCGCAAGGCAAGAGAAACGGCCGTGGCGAACTCCGATATGCCGATGGGTCGCGCTATGAGGGAGAGTTTCTCGATAATAAAATGCATGGCCAGGGAACCATGGTCAACAGCGACAGGAAACGTTTTTCCGGGCAATTCGTCGATGGTCAGCCGCAACTGCCCAGGGGCGAGAAACCTGCGGCGGTGGCGGCGAAGGTTGAAGAACGACCGGCCGAGGTGACGACCAAGGTTGAAGAGCGACCGGCGGCGGTAATGGCAAAGTCTGAAAAACGGCCGGTGGAGGGGACGACGAAAGGTAAGGAGCAACCGGTGGCGGCGAAGGTTGAAGAACGACCGGTGGCGGTGCGGGAGAGCGGTAAAAAGGACCATGTCGCGCCAACCCTTGCCGTTCAGCCGGAGAAGACGCCCGGATCCGGAACCGGAGAGTCTCCGGTGGCGAAGCCGCATGAGCGTTACCCGGTAAGAGACGGGATCGTCTTCGATGGACCGGGTGGCCCCCCGCTCTCCGGTAATGCTCAGGTGATCTTTCCGGACGGGCGGGAGTATCGCGGTCAGTTTGAAAAAGGGCTGATGCACGGTGCCGGCACCCTCGATTTTGCCGGCGGCGATCGTTACACCGGCGTGATGGGCGGGGGGATTTTTCACGGATACGGGACCTATCGCCACAGTGACGGCAGGGAATACAAAGGGGATTTTGTCAAGGGGAAGAAGCACGGCAGTGGGGTCTTCACCTATCCCGATGGCACCCGGTATGCGGGTGAATTTAAAGATGATCTCTTTTCCGGCCGCGGCGAGTATTTCTTTGCCGACGGCAGCCGCTATAAGGGGGATTACAGCAACGGCAGTTTCAACGGCCAGGGGGAGTTGGTCTATACCGACGGCAGTGTCTATAAAGGCGATTTCAGCAATGATCTGCCCCACGGTCAAGGGGTACTCACCTCGGTCGATGGCAGCCGCTATGAAGGTGAGTTCAAGTTTGGCCGTCGCGACGGCGGGGGACGTCTGGTCCAGGCGGACGGACGTGTTTTTGAAGGTGATTTTGAAAACGACAAGTTTGTCGACAAGCATTGAACCCTTATGGACCGGAATGATCCCATGAGGAAAATTATTAAAGGATGGCAGTGATGCGTTGGAGTTATAAAACCGTACACTTCGAAATGAAAAAAGAGGGCTTGTTGGGAGGTGCTTTTCTTGATGAATCGGAGATAGAGGTATCGCTCAACGAGTATGGTAAGGCCGGATGGGAGCTGGTGGCGATGCTCGAGACCCTGGATGGTTTGATCGCCGTTTTTAAACAGCCGATCAGCCTTGGAAGCGAATCGGCATATCCGTCCCGGGAGGGTATCGAAGATGAGTACGTTCCCCTTCGATACCCACCGCAGGATGCCGAGGAACTTGGATCGCAACCCGAGGGCCGCTCGGAGGATATCGCGGCCAAAGCGAGCGAGACGGCAGCGGTGCCGATCCATGAAGATGCGGTCGCCGTCAAGAGACGTGAGAAGGAGCAACAGCAAACCGCACCGCCAGTCGATGAAGTCGGATCGATTCGCATTGAGTAGGATGAGGGGATCGGATCGACAGAAAAAGTTGGCGCTTGGTGCCGCTTGGGGTCTGGGCAGCCCTTTTACCCGAGATTGAAAAACGTCCCGATTTGAAATACCGCAACCGCCAGGATATAGGCAAAAACGGTGTTGAAGCTCATCGAAAAAAAGGCCCATTTCCAGGAAGACTCTTTGGCGATGCAGACTATGGTCACAAAACATGGCGAGTAGAACATGATAAAGACCAGGGCCGCTACGGCAACTACTTTGTTCCAATGCTCATCTTTTTTCAATTGCTGACCAAGAGACAGCGATTCCTCGGCAGCGACTTCTCCCATCGAATAGGCAGTTCCCAAAGTCGAAACAATGACTTCCTTGGCGGCAAAGCCGCCAAGGAGGGCGATATTGGTACGCCAGTCGAAGCCGGCCTGCCGCGATATCGATTCCAAGCTGGTGCCGATCTTACCGGCGATCGAGTGACGTAAGGCTGCTTCGGCTTCTTCATTATCAATGCCGGTCAGACGCTCGGCGAGGAGCTTTGCCGGTTCTGATGGCGTTTCCCCATTTTTTGCCGTAACTTTGGCAAGCGCCTCGGGACCCGCGGCGGTCATGATCTCCTGCCGTTTTTGGGCAAAGCCGGTCGCGGTCTCCCCCGGCAGGCCGGGGTAAGTCATCATCGCCCAGAGCAGGATGGAAATGCCGAGGATCACCGTGCCCGCTTTTTTAACATACTGGTAGGTACGTTCCCAGGTGTGGATCAGGAGGCCGCGAATGGTTGGAAAGCGGTACGGGGGAAGTTCCATGACGAAGGGGGTCGGGGCTCCTCTGAGCACGGTTGAGCGCAGCAACTTGGCGGCAAGCAGGGCGACAACCCAGGCCAACATGGTGAAAAAGAACATGTATCTGGCTTTGTTCTCACTAAAGAAGGTGCCGATCAGGAGGGCAAGGACGGGAAGCTTGGCGCCGCAGTTCATGAATGGCACGGTGAGCAGGGTAGCCATCCGTTCCTTGGGAGAGCGGAGGGTTCGGGTGGCCATGACACCCGGCACCGCACAGCCGCCGGCGATGCCGCCGGAGACGATAAACGGCATGACCGAGGAGCCATGGAGGCCGAAGATCCTGAATACCCTGTCCATCATAAAAGCCACGCGGGCGAGATACCCGGAATCCTCAAGGATGGCAATTCCGAAAAACATGAACATAATCAGCGGAACAAATCCGAGGACGCCGCCCACGCCGTCGATTATGCCGGAGATGATCAAGGATTTTAACGGGCCGTCCGGGAGGTTCTGCTCGACGATACCGCCCAGCCAATTGAATCCATTTTCAAGCCAGGCAACGGGGATTTCGCTCCAACTGAAGGTAAACTGATAGATGGCAAAGAGGATGGCAAGCATCAGCACCGGCCCAATCAGCCGATTCGTCAGCACCTTGTCGATTTTATCGGAGGTATAGAGACGGTCGGCGTCGAATTTACGGGTGATCACCCCCTGCCGGAGGAGCGATTTGATATAACCGTAGCGGTGGTCGGCAATGATCGCTTCCGGGTAAACATCAAGAGTGCGGCGAGTGTGATCGGCCGTCCTGGCAACCAGTTGTTCGAGCTGTTGCGCGGTTTCCGGGGAGATCTCCTGGCCTTTAGCCAGGATTTGTTCATCATTTTCCAGATATTTGATGGCCGTGTACCTGGCATGGTAGGTCTCGGTCATGAATGCCGCGGAGGTGATTTTTTCGATCAATTCGGCGACGGTGGTATCAAGATCCTCGCCATAGGAGATATCGAGGGGATTCCACGGCTCTGGAACCGAGGCCACTTGCAGGGCGGTGTTGAGGAGTTCGGTCATGCCAAAACCGGAACGGGCAATGATCGGTACCACCGGGACCCGGAGATGTTTTGCGAGAACCTCGGTATTGATCTCTATGCCACGGGTCTTGGCAACATCCATCATGTTCAGGGCAACGACCAGGGGAAGCCCCAGTTCGAGGAGTTGGCAGGTCAGATAGAGGTTGCGCTCCAGGTTTGAGGCATCGACAATATTGATCACGACCTGCGGTCGGTTATTGACCAAATAATCGCGGGCCACCAGTTCTTCAGCGGAATACGCCGTCATCGAGTAGGTGCCGGGAAGGTCGGTAATGATGATTTTCCGACCCTGATGAAGCAGGTGCCCTTCCTTGTGGTCAACGGTTATCCCGGGGTAATTGCCGACATGCTGTCTGGCGCCGGTCAATTGATTGAAGAGGGTGGTCTTTCCAGCGTTTGGGTTGCCCGCCAGGGCCATTTTCAGCTGCATGAGTTTTCGTTAGAGATGAGGTGAGAAAAAGTAAAACGCTACAGGAATGCTCGGCAGCTTATTCGACATTGACGAGAATGTGATCCGCCTCATTATTACGCAGGGTAATCGTGCAGTCCATAACCCGGATTGCCACCGGATCATGGAGGGGAGCACGACCGCAGACCCTGATCTGGGTTCCCGGGACAAGCCCCATTTCTCGCAAACGTCTGCCCAGTTCCCCTGCGACACTGATTGCCGTGATCGTACCGTGCTGATTTTTACGCATTTGCCGTAAACACATATTGATCATTGATATTCCTCTCCGGTATCTGTCGGCAGCTTATGCATCTTTGGCCGTGCAACTCGAGACGGTACTGCAGGAGCAACATCCTTGACCACAGGAACCCTGTCCTCTTTTATCGATGGCGGCCCGCCATTGGCGATAGAATTTACGGCCGGTAAAAAAGGCACTTACCGCAATGATACTCCAAATTATTAGTGTTTCAGCCATATCTCAACCTCGCAGGTTAGTTAGTGCGCCCTAACTCAATGGACAAAAAATTAGCCCGATGGCTCGGGCTGTCCGTGAATAAATTGTTAGAGGCTGGTGACTAGGATATTTTCAGAGACATCGGCGTCGAGGCTGATTGTGCCGCCGTTCACCTTGAGGATGCAACGGCGTCCTCTGCCGGAACAGATGATATCGGCTTCCACCCCCGGATACACGCCCATTGCCGCAATGCGGCCGCAAACTTTTCTATCTCCGGTAATTTTGCAGATTTTGATCCGGCCGTTTTTTCCTCTTTTCGAAAGCGGGGCGGCCAAATTGCTGCACGGTTTTCCCCCAAAGCAGTTTCTTACCTTTTCAGCAAAACAGCAACCCTCTGTTTTCGTTCTTTTTCGCAGCATGGTGTTCTCCCGTGTGATGACACTTTAGGTACACCAAACAATAACCTCCGTCAACAGATTTTTCAATGGCTGATAATATTATTAGGGTCTGCTAACAGAAAGCACGGCGCCGGGTGTTGTTGTCGATTTGCAGAAAAGCGCATTGTACTCATGAAAGGGTTATTTTTGTTGGGTCTCCCAAGAGTCTTTCAGGGTTACCGTCCGGTTGAATACCGGTCGGCCGGACTGCGATTCGACGGGATCGGCGCAGAAATAACCCAATCGCTCGAATTGGACCTTATCGCCGGGGCCTAGCTCGAGAAGACTCGGTTCGGCCATGGCCTCCCTGATCACAACCTTGGAGTGGGGGTTCAACTGGTCGAGAAAATCGACATCCTTGTCCGCTTCCGGATCTTCAACCTTGAAGAGCCGGTCGTACAAGCGGACGGTTACCGGTATCCCTTTTGCCGCGGAAACCCAGTGGATTGTTCCTTTCACCTTGCGGCCGTCCGGGGCCGAACCGCCTTTGGTCTCCGGGTCATAGGTGCAATGGATTTCAGTGACTTTACCACTGCTGGCATCTTTTACATGCGATACATAGCGGATAAGGTAGGCAAAACGCAGGCGGACTTCCCGGCCGTGGCCCAGGCGGTGATATTTTTTCGGAGGATCCTCCAGAAAATCGTCACGTTCAATATAAAGTTCCCGGGTGAAAGGTACAGTTCGGTTACCCATCTCGGGAGTCTGCGGATGGTTCATCGCCACCATTTCTTCGAGATTGCCCGACGGGTAATTGTCGATAACAACCTTCACCGGATCGAGAACGCACATTCGCCGCGGCGCATGGAGGTTGAGGTCGGCACGGATCTCATTTTCCAGGACGCTCATATCGATACGGCTCTCACTCTTGCCGATGCCGATCGTCCTGCAAAAATTGCGGACGGCGGAGGGGGTGTAACCGCGCCGGCGCAGGCCGGAAATCGTCAACATTCGCGGGTCGTTCCAGCCTTCAACGTATTTTCCGGTCACCATCTTTAAAAGCTTGCGCTTGCTCATAACCGTGTAACTCAAGTTGAGCCGGGCGAACTCGATCTGGCGCGGATGGCATGGGGTCTGAAGGGTGTCGAGTACCCAGTCGTAGAGGGGACGATGGTCCTCAAATTCCAGGGTGCAGAGCGAGTGGGTAATGTTTTCCAGCATATCTGAAAGACAATGGGTGTAATCGTACATCGGGTAGATTTCCCAGGTGTCGCCGGTGCGATGGTGGTGGGCTTTCAGGATCCGGTAGATAACCGGATCCCGCATGTTAAGGTTTGGCGAAGCCATATCTATCTTGGCGCGCAGCACGTGGCTTCCCTCGGCAAATTCGCCATTCTTCATCCGTTCGAAGAGCTCGAGGTTCTCCTCGATACCGCGGCTGCGGTAGGGGCTCTCCTTGCCAGGTTGGGTCAGGGTGCCGCGATATTGCCGTATTTCTTCAGGAGACAACTGGCAGACATAGGCCTTGTCTTTTCTTATCAATGCCACGGCAAATTCATAGAGTTGCGGGAAATAGTCCGAGGCGTACAGAGCTTTTTTTCCCCACTGAAAACCGAGCCAGCTGACATCTTCCTTTATTGATTCGACATAACTGACATCCTCCTTATTGGGATTGGTGTCGTCAAAGCGAAGATTGCAGATACCGCCGTTTTCTTCGGCGATTCCGAAATTCAGGCAGATTGACTTGGCATGACCGATGTGCAGAAAGCCATTGGGCTCCGGGGGAAACCGGGTAATCGTCCCTAAGTGTTTGCCGGATCGCAGATCATCGGCAATTATCTGACGGATAAAGTCAAGCGGTCTGCTTTCAGATTCTTCTCGTGTTTCCATAGGAATTGACCAGTGTGTGATGGTGAAGCGTTCAGGGCGAATCAAAAAATTTCCCGACATCCCGAAGGCGTCTGACGACCGTTTCCCTGCCCAGGGTCACGACGACGTCGAACATCGATGGGCCGGCGAGTTGTCCGGTAACCACGGTTCGCATCGCGTTGATGAGAATGCCGGGTTTCAGCGTCAGCTCCTCGGCCAGTTCCCGGATTACCCTTTCCGTCTCCTCCAGGGTGAAATCGGCGAGGTTTTCATACCTGCCGGCCAGTTCCGGAAGCCATGCCTTGAGATTTGGGAATTTCAGGACGTTCTTCTCAAGGGGTTTGGCGTCGAGCATGAAATCATCGGCAAAATAGGCCCGGCCGAGTGAGGTGAAATCCTTGAGGGTGTGAAAGCGGTCCCTGATCAGGGCGAGGGTATCGAGATACCATTTCTTCCTGTCCGACGCGTAACAATCCTGCCAGAGATTTTCCGCGGCAAGTTTTTTTTTGACCATCGCCCCCAGTTCTTCGATCGCCATGTTCCGAAGGTAATGTTCATTGATGAAGATAGCTTTCGGGTCGGTGATGAACTTGGGATCGTCTTTTTTGTAGTTGAAAATGGCGCTCGATTTATTGATCCGTTCAAGGGAAAAATCGCGGATCAATTCTTCTTTTGAAAAAATCTCCTGGTCGTTGCCGGCGGACCATCCGAGGAGGGCCAGAAAATTATTGAAAGCCCAGGGGATGAAGCCGTTGTCCCGATAAAACTGGACGGCGACGATCTCGCCATGGCTGCGCTTGGAAATTTTCGCCTTTTTAGTGTCAAGAGTGAGGGGCATATGGCCAAAAACCGGCAACGGCGCCTCCAGGGCCTCATACAACAGGACCTGCTTGAGGGTGTTGGTCATATGGTCCTGGCCGCGGATAATGTGGGTTATTCGATCCCGGATATCGTCAACCACATTACAGAGGAGATAGAGCGGTTTGTTATTTGAGCGAACAATAACGAAATCGTCGATTTCCGAATAGACCGCCTCGATGCGGCCGAATACCTTGTCGTCATAGCCGAGCAGTCCTGGGCGATCCGGGACCTTGAAGCGCACCACGGATGGCATGCCGGCTGCTTCCTTAGCCACCCTTTCCTTGGCTGCGAGATCCCGACAAGTCCGGTCATAGCCCAGCCTAGGCTTTTTGGCGGCAAGCGCCGCTTCGCGTTTTGCATCGAGCTCTTCCTTGGTGCAAAAACATCTGTAGGCGGCACCCTTGGCCAGCAACCGCTCGGCCGCGGCTATGTGATCGGCTTCGAAATCCGTTTGAAAATAGGGACCTTCGTCAAAATCGATACCGAGCCACTCCAACCCCTCGATGATACCCTTGATAGATTCCTCGGTGGATCGGCCGGTGTCGGTATCTTCAATGCGAAGGATGAGTTTTCCTCCGGTTTTTTTGGCATATAACCAGTTGTAGAGTGCTGTTCTTGCCCCGCCGATATGAAGATATCCTGTGGGGCTCGGCGGAAAACGCAACCGCGTTTCAGTCATAAGGTACTCCTTTGCCGTCCCCTGCAGCCGGCCGGGACGAGGAAAAATACGAGTTGTTTGATCGGAAAGTTACGCATCAGAGTAAGTTGTGTGTCAGCTCTATGCAAGTGTTTTGCTCAGAGAAATTTTCCGGCTGTTATATATCGTCTTCCAAATAAATGTACAACATTATTGCGGGTGGAGCAAATTCGGCAAGGCCATCCGTCCGCCCCGGGGGCGCCGGGCCAGGAAGCTGAGAATTCCGTTTTTTTGGTTGTTCTCCGGCAGGGAAATATGTATAGTTTCTCATTTATTACCGCGACGTTGTTGTTTGTCCTGGCTGAAATGCGCGCTAAAAACGGGTGGTTTATTGGCGATTCATCCCGAAGATCAGAGTAACTTTATGGTGCACCCGGAGCAGGCGAGGTGAACCTACACGAGGGAGAGAAAATGAGAGTATTGGTAAGCGACAATTTGTCTCAGGTTGGTGTAGATATTCTTAAAAAATCCGGTTTGGAAGTGGATGTCAAAACCGGGTTGGCGCCTGAGGAACTGAAAAAAATCATCGGCGAATACGAGGGTCTGGCCATTCGCAGCGCCACCCGCGTTACTGCCGATCTTTTAGAGGCTGCTCATAAGTTGAAGGTCGTCGGGCGGGCCGGGATAGGGCTTGATAATGTCGATATTCCCAGCGCCAGTCAGAAAGGCATCGTGGTCATGAATGCTCCGGACGGAAATGCGACAACCGCGGCGGAGCATGCCATTGCCATGATGATGGCCCTGTCCCGCAACATCCCTCAGGCCTGTCGGTCGATGAAAGAAGGGAAGTGGGAAAAGAAAAAGTTCATGGGCCGAGAAGTCACCGGCAAGACCTTCGGGGTCATCGGAATCGGCAGAATTGGCGGTATAGCGGCAAGCAGAGCGCAGGGCCTGAGAATGAAGACCATTGCTTATGACCCGCATATGCCGAAGGAAATGGCTGAAAAAATCGGTGTGGAACTGGTTAGCCTGGAGGAACTGGCGAAACGTTCCGACTATATTTCCGTCCATGTTCCCTTGACCAAAGAGACGAAAAACCTCGTATCGACCGAGTTTTTTGAAAACATGAAGGACGATGCCATGTTAATCGATTGTGCCAGGGGGGGAGTCTGTGACGAGGAGGCGCTTTACCAGGCACTGGTCAATAAAAAAATTGCCGGTGCCGCTCTTGACGTATTTGCCAAAGAGCCCACTAATTCGGAAAATTGCCCGCTTCTCGGCCTGGATAATTTTATCTGTACACCCCACCTCGGCGCCTCGACCAATGAGGCACAGGAGAGCGTGGCAGTGATCATTGCCGAGCAGATTGCCGATTATCTGCTGAAAGGTGCGGTGACCAACGCAGTGAATGTTCCGTCGGTGAGCGACGATGTGCTGGCCCAGGTCGGACCATTTCTGACCTTGGGTGAAATGCTCGGTTGTCTGCACATGCAAATCGCCAAAGGCGGTATAGCCGAGGTCAATATTGAATACAGCGGCGAATTGGCGGAGCTGAATACCAATCCGATAACCGTGGCATTTCTGAAAGGGCTGTTCTCGCCGATCCTGAAGGATGCCGTCAATTATGTCAATGCCCCGATCATTGCCAAGGAAAGGGGCATTCGGGTCGTTGAATCCAAGAGTGAAAAGGCGGACGATTTTGTCAATACCCTGTCTATCAAAGTAACCACCAAGGAGGCCGAAAATATCCTGGTCGGCACCGTATTCGGACGCCATGAACCGCGTCTTGTCCGCTTGAATGCGTTCAGGTTGGAGGCCATGGTGTCCGGACCCATGCTGCTGGTGTTCAACAACGATGTACCGGGGGTGATCGGGGCATTGGGAACAACCCTCGGCAACGCCGGGGTAAATATTTCCCGGATGACCGTTGGTCGTGAAGAGAAAAGCAACCAGAATATCATTCTTCTCAGCACCGATGAACTTGTCTCCAAGGAACTGTTGTCGAAAGTCAAGAGCCTCGCCAGTATCAACAACGCGCAGGTGCTCGATCTGACTTCTGTTTAGTACCTTACGGATTGATTTCTTGTTTTTTTGCAAGAAATCAATCGGTAAGGTACTTATACCCCTCGTGGGGTATTAACTTTTTAGTACCTGACTTATTGTTTTCGTGAAGGAATTACCCCCCGAGGGGTGAGGAGAAAAAATCGCCGTTCTCGGGGTTGGCGTTTTGCAAATGGTTTCCAGAGGAACTGAGCTATGACAGACGATGCGAAAAAAACTGAGACTGAGTGCGGATGTGGCGAAGGTAAGGTTCCCAACAAGGAGGGAAGATGCGTCATGCCGGAGGTGACTTTTCCGGCATTTATCATGTCGTTGAGTACCTCGGCTCTCTATCATCTTGGTGAAATTGCCGATCCGGCCACCGGCAAAAAAATAGTCGATCCCGACCTTGCCAGACATGCAATAGATACCCTGGTCCTGATTCAGAACAAGACCAAAGGCAACCTGAGCAGGGAAGAGGAAGAGCTGTTGAAGAACATTCTTTACGATATCAAAATCCGTTTCGTCAAAGTGGTCAAAAAGTAACCGACGGGCAAAATGGTTGTCGACGATCGCAAATTTACCCTTTACGCCCCTGCAAAAATCAACCTGTTTCTTCATGTTCTGGGCAGGCGTTCCGACGGCTACCATGACCTGGAAACCTGGATGCAGAAGCTGCAGCTTTTTGACACCATCACTTTGGAGCTCCTGCCGGATCATAGGAGTGTCGAGTGTTTTTGTACGGACCCAAAGATTCCGGGAGACCATACGAATTTGGCGGTCCGTGCGGCCAACGCCTTTCTTGCCGCCAGTCAAAAGGCTGGCGGCTACGGACTCAGGATGCATCTGGAAAAACGGATTCCGGTGGCAGGCGGCCTCGGCGGCGGAAGCAGTGATGCCGGCACGGTTCTTCGGGGGTTGAATACCATTTTCGGTGAGGAGTTCAGCGAAGCGCAATTGATCGCCATGGCCCGTTCATTGGGGGCCGATGTCCCTTTTTTTGCCGTAGGCCATGATGCGGTGATAGCCGAAGGGATAGGCGATATAATGTATCCAATTGATTCAATAGTTGATTGTACATTCATTTTGGTTAATCCGTCCATTTTTATATCGACTGCCTGGGTCTTCCAAAGTTTAACATTGACAGAACCGCCGAAAAACTCTAAATTGTCATGCTTTCAAAAGCCCAAAACAGTTGCACTGCCGTGGTCGGAAATATCGAACGACCTGGAGCAGGTGACGTGCGGAAAATATCCGGAAATAGAGCGAATCAAGAGTTCGTTGCTGGCGGCGGGAGCGGTGAAAGCGCTTATGTCGGGAAGCGGGTCGACCGTTTTTGGCGTTTTTCCGGACTCGGGGGTGCCAGCCGTTTTTGATTTTGATCGTATTGTTGGTGGCTTACGTCAGGAATACGGGGAAAGAGTTTACTTGTTAAGAGCATGCGCTGGGGCGTCGCCAAGCGGTAAGGCACCGGGTTTTGA
>JBBRGP010000014.1:0-18563 GCA_038224105.1 Desulfobulbales bacterium
GGGCATAGGCCCAGGCCGGTTCGACCAGTAGCGGCAAGGGCCGACGGCAGCCCTCACCAAAGAGGGCGAGCAGCCGCTCAAGCGCCGGGCCCTCGCTCGTTGCCGCAAAACGGATGGTCTGGTCGGCGGCGACAAGGTGCGTTACCGCGGCGGGCAACAGCCGCCCCGCCACCAGGTGGTGCAGCCAGCCGGCCAGCAAATCCCGACCCCGCAGCTTGCCAGGGCGGAGCAGGAGGATTCCGTGGTCATGGAGGTTGGTCAAGTTGCCGACCAGGCGGAAGGCGCCGATCATCAAATCGACCGGCAGGCCGGGCAAGGGCTGGCCCATTCGCAGGGCATCGATTCGCTCGAGCAGAATTTCGGTCGCCCGGCATTTTTCCGAAAAGGCCAGTCGGCCCGGCGTACCGAGCGGCCAGCGGCCCTCGGCCAGTACCGCCGCCAGACCGCCGGCGAGCTTTCCGGCCAGGCCGAGTCGCAACAGGTCCTGATCAACCCGGTATCGGTCGAGGGCGGATGGCTCGAACAGCTCCCGGTCATCCGGCAAATCCATGCCAAAGTCCGGACGAATGCCGAGACGGTCGGCGACGAAAAACCTTTGCGGATTGGCAAAAAAACGTAAGATATCGGCGAGGTAGACGGTCCCGGCAACTGCCTCGATCCGGCCCTGCCACCACCCCTTTTCCGGCCGCGGTCCCCGTTGCAGGGCCTGTGCCGTTCTGCAGAAATAGGCGTTATAACTGAACAGTTTATGACCATTGCCAGCAACAAAGTACCGGGCGCTGAACGGGTGGAGGGGATGGTTGACCACCAGCTTCGTTACCCCGTAGCAGGTCTCGAGCAGCTCGAGAAATTCGGTGACCACCACCGAGGGCGGAATCGGCTCGCCGGTCCTGATCGACTGGCCGACATAGCTGAGATAGAGATGCGATCTCGCCGCCAGCAGCGCCTCGAGGAACTGGTAGCGGTCATCGGCGCGGGGGGAACGGTCGCCGGGCCGGAAATCCCCGGCCATCAGATCGAAGGTATCGTGGCTGTCGTTTTTGGGAAAGATTCCGTCTGAGAGGCCGAGAAGACAGACGACCCTGAAGGGTATCGACCGCATCGGCAGCATCGAACAGAAGGTCAGCTGGCCCCGAAGAAAACCGGAGCTCGAGCGGCTTTCCCGGGTCGCCAGGTTGAGCCAGTCACGGATGACCGGAAATGCCACCTCCCCGCCGTGAAACCCGCTGATCGATTCCGCCGGTTCGGCGAGGATGGCCCGCAATTCCACGAGTTCCTGACCATCGGCGTCGCCGAAGAGCTGCCGCCCGTAGTGGAGCAGGACTCCCGACCAGAGGGCAAGCGTTCGGGCCTGTTGAAAATCGTGGTGGGCCTGGTCGATGAGGTCAAGAAACCGGCACAGTCCTCCAAGCGGCAGGGCTCCCCGGCCTTCGATTTCCGGATAGGGAAGCACCCCGTCGACCGGCTCGTCGCCGGCGATGGCATAGCCCATGAGCAAGCGCTGCAGACCGGCCCGCCAGCTGGTCTCGGCAAATTCCGGCAACCCCTCCTCGCCGCGCTGCTCGGCCGACAAGCCCCAGCGGATGCCCGAGCCGACGACCCACTGCTCAAGGACGTCGAAATCGGCGGAGATCAGCTGGAACTGGGGGTGGACGACCGGTTGCCGCAGCAGGTCGAGGACCTCGCTCCAGCCGAAACGACCAGTGAAAAGATTAAAAAAACTGAGGAAGGCGGCGATGGTGCTGTTGCGCCGGCGCATGCTGCGGTCGGCAATGGCGTGCTGGATGTCGGCAAAAACCGCGGGGACAAGCGCCGCATATTCCTGAATGTCCGGCGCCATGACAACGATCTCCCTCAGCTGGAGATCGTCGTCGCGGTGCAGGAGGTCAAGAAGGTGATCTTTCAGCACCTGGAGTTCCCGCAGCCGCGAGTGGCAGGAAACCACATGGATAGAGCCATCCCCGCCGGCTTCTCCGGGCCGAGCCTCTTCGCCGATTCTGTCCTCGAGGAGGTCGGCCTGGAGCCGCTGCAACAGGGTAGCGGAACCGTAAGCCGCCTCGGTCAGCGGCTCCTGATAGCCATCGGTCTCGGCGAAAACCTCGACCTGATCGAGGAGCATGTTCTGAAAATCGCGGCCCTGGCGGCCGAGGCTGGCGAGCAGCGGATGATGCTCGCCAGCCTCGACCGAATCGCCAGCCGAGGACTGCCGGACCATTCTTTTCAGCTGGGTCCGCCGGCTCTCGACATCGCCCCAGAAGTGGCGGCACGGTGAAAGGAGCAGGAGATGGACGTCCATATGGCCGGCCAGCCGGTTCAGGAAGTCAAGAAAGATCGGCGGCATGGTATGGAGTCCGATGATCGAAATACGCTTGGGCAGCAGCCCTTTGCGATCGTCGCCGCCGCTCAGCCGGTCGATGACCCGGCGAAACAGCATGCCCCGGTGCAGGTTCCCCCCGGGTCCGGCCAGCAGCCGTCGCCATAGCGCCATCTGCCAGTCTTCCGCCGGCTGATCGGTGACCCGCCGGCCGTTTTCCCAGTGGACCAGCATTTCCGAGCGCATGACCTGATACTGATCGAAGATGTTGGCCAGCCGGCCGGCGAGCTGAAAACGTTTGCGATCGCCGTTGTCACCGGCAAGATAGACGCGAAGCGGCTCATATTCGCCGACGCCCTGATCGCGGAGCAGTTCCTCGAGCCGCCAGGTCAATATCCGCCGCTGAAAACCTTCGGAGCTGACGCCAAGATTCAATTGTTCGGCGATAAACCTTAAAAAATCGAGGGGCAGGAAAAAACGATAATTGCAGAAGCTGTGAAACTGGTCGGCCAGGCTCTGGGCCACCATGCGCTCCATGCCCTGACTTTGAATCAGAAACAATTCGGCGGCAAAGAAATCCGGCTGCGGATCACCTTGCAGGATCTCGGCCAGCTGCCGTAACAAATTTTCGGTGCGATTGGCGACGTGAAGGTAAAACATGCCTGATACGCTGTGGGAAAATCATGACCGAATCCACGGTCAGGACAGGGAAATCCTTCTTCGACTGTTTCTTCCGTTTACAGGGCGCGTCCGGCCCGTTATTATTTGCCGATAACTCCCGTTCCGGCATACTCATAAATGCCGTAGACCAGGCCGGCGACCATGCCGATTGCAAAAAACAACCGCAATCGCCGGTCCCAGGGAAGCTTCTCGTTGTTCGCCATATACTGGAGAAGGGCGATCACCACATAGGTAATGCCAGCCACATAGGGGGCGGTCTGGGCAATCTGCCAGAACGTCGCCTCGAGGGTTGCCGTGGTGTCGGCCCCAAGACGCAGGTTGACCAGCAGGTAGAGTGCCGCGGAAATATAAAACGAAATTTTTCCTTGAAGATTAGCCATATGAACTCACTTGATACGCTCTATTTCCCGGGAACGGATATCAATTCGGTACGTCAGTACCCGATCTTTCTCTTATTTCAAAAGATTCACCTCCTGACCCCGGTGGAGGGTGACCCGGTCGAAGGCGGCGTAGAATCCCCAGATAGTTTCATTAAATCGGGATTCTGTCAAGTACATACGCCCTGCCCCCTGGGCAAGGATCGAAATCGTTTCCTGCACCTGGTCGAAGAGATCAAAACCCGCAAGGACGATTATGCCGGGCAACTGAGCTCCCTGACCCTTGCCGCCATGTCGGGAGGACCCGCCCGGGAGGAGGAGGAAAGCGAGCGGTCGATTGTCAGATCGCTTATCCCCACCGGGGAACCGGCAGCTCAATCACCGACCGTGGAGAACCTGGAAAATCTCTGGCAGGCCCGGCTGGTGCTCGCCATCGGCGAACTCCTCGACAATGAGGAGGAGGAGATCGCCTTGAATCTTGCCCAGTTAGAAGATGAGGAAAAAGAGCTGTTCATGCAGCTGCAGGGCGAGGACGACCGGGACGACGAAGAGAACCCTTTTACCGAATTGACGAGACTGGCGGATAAGCTGCGAGGCAGCCATGCCGGCAACATCGGCAACCGGTTCAAGGCCTGGAAGACCTTGTTCCTCGCCGCCACCATGGCCGAATACCCGATTTTCCTGACCACCAGTCCGGATGGGGGTGAGCTGCTCCTGGAGAACTATGAAAAAAAAATGGGGCGGCCGGCGCCGCTCATTGCCGGTCTCGAACTGCCGGCCTTTGTCGGGTGGAACAGCGCCGAGGCCGGCCAGACGGTGCGTGACTTCACCACCGGCAACGGGGCGCTGCTTGCCAGGCTCGAGGAGAAGTTCGCGGCCCTTCTCGGCCTGGTGACAACTCCGGAGTCGCTGGCCGCGGAAGTTTCCGCCTTCACTGCTCTTGCCGAGGCCTGGCACCAGCTGCTGGCGGCGGCCTTCCCGGAGGAGCGCTTCGGGAGAATCCAGGTCAGGATATTTCTCCTCCCGGGTTGCCCCGGGGCCGCCCTTCTCGGAAAGATCCCGGAGACGGAGAAACATTACGGCAACGGCCTGCTGGCCGTGGTCGGATGAGCCTTTGGCCTTCTCCCCGTCGTTTAGGGCTGTCGGCAGCAGGTGTAGGGATTGATGGTCAAAACCGGACAGGAGGCGGAACGGACCACCTTGTCGGCGACACTGCCGAACATGATCTTCTCCAGCCCTTTGTAGCCATGGGTCCCCATGACGATGAGGTCGGCTTTGACCTCAGCACCGTATTCGACGATCTTTTCGGCGACATCGCCCATGAAGACCTTGTAATGGAGCTCCTTTACCCCGGCCTTCTCACAGAACTCAACCATTTCCCCGCGAAAGGTGGCCATTTTTGCTTCGGCGCTGTCGATGAGCTCCCCTTCCAGGGTGGGAAGAGACATCTGCGGCACGAAAAAGCCGGAATAATCCTCAAAGTTCTGGACGACAAAAACGAGATACATCGAGGCCCCGAATTTTCCGGCGACATAGGCCGACGATTCGGCGATCAACCTCGAATTATCTGAGAAATCAACCGGTGTTACCACTTTCTTAACCTCGTTCATGATGCTCATCCCTTCTCCTTTTCCGGTAATGGTTGCCAGCCGGGACGGTAAAGCCATGCTTCTGGCCTCCTTCATCGCCGCGGCGGTTTTGCTTTTCCGGCTGATGCCGATATGACCAGACCCCTAATTCATTGCTTCCGTTACAAGCTCTTCTCTTTCTTAGATTTTCTCATAACATCCCGGCCAATGCAAGGTTTTCAGTGAGGAAATCTGGCGACCGGAGCAGACGGCGGACCTTCGGGTCTTGCCGCCCCGGCTCCCCCGGCTGACCAAATTTGATTGACAAGATCCACATTGACGATATGCTTTTATAGACACATTGTGGTATTTTCACCCATCAGAACCACCGGCTCTTCAGGGGTGTTGGAAAAAATCGGAACAGCGCGGCACACAAACGAGGCAGGAACGTGAACACAATCAAGGCAATTTCCATCAGTGACCGGAAGGGGACGCGTAAGATCAACCAGGAACAAACCCGGCTGATCGCCGATTTTGGCCTGGAAAACGATGCCCACGGCGGCAGATGGCACCGGCAGGTGAGTTTTCTTGCCGAGGAGAGCATCGCCACCATGCGGGCCAAAGGTCTGGACGTGGTAGCCGGCAATTTTGCCGAAAATATCACCACTGAAGGGCTCGATCTCACCGCCCTCGAGGTGGGCAGGCATCTCACCATCGGCGAGGCGGAGATGGTGATCTCACAACTGGGGAAAATCTGTCACACCCGCTGTGCCATCTACCATCAGGCCGGCGACTGCGTCATGCCCCGGGAGGGTATTTTCGCAGTGATCCTGCAGGGCGGGACCATCCGGGTCGGCGATAGTATCGAGGTCGGCGACAAAATTTCCCCTTCGACGGCCCTCATCGCCACCAAGGCGACGGAGGCAAGCCTGACCGAACGGCTCAGGCAGCTGCTCCTGGTAAAATTCCATCCAGCCTTCATCCGTTTCGACACCCCGAGCACCAAGGAGGGCGGAAGCCTTCCCGCCATTCTCGATGATCTGACCACCACCCAGAGAACCACCGATATCGTCATCTTCGACCCTGACGGCGGACTTGGCCTGCTCCTCACCGGATATAGCCGCCGGGACGACCGTCCCAACCGCTTCCAGCGCGAGACGTCAACCATCTATTACTGCCGGTCGCTGGCCGATCTGGCGGCGATCTAGGCTTATGGCTTTTCCCCCCAGTGCACGCCGATGGTCCCGAGCATGAATTTCCGATAGCCGACCTGGGTGAAGCCGGCGGCAACGAACAATGCCGCCAGTTCCTCCGCTCGGTAAAAATCCATCGTCGATCCAGTCAGGTAGGCATAGGCGGCGGCATCATCGGCAATCATTTTGCCCATGATCGGAATACCGAAACGGAAATAGCAGCGAACCAGGGGGTATAGCAGGTTTTTCCGAGGCGGGGTGGTGTCCAGGCAGACGACCCTGCCACCCGGTCGCAGCACCCGCCGCACCTCCCGGAGGACCCGGCCGGCGTCATCGACATTGCGCAGCAGATACCCGAAGGTCACCGAGGCGAAGCTGCCGTCGGTAAAGGGCAGCGCGTTGGCATCACAGGCATGCCAGTGGATGGCTTGCCCGGCAAAGCGCGTCCTTGCCTCCTTGAGCATGTTCAGGGAGAAGTCGCCGGCCATCACCGTCGCCCGGGGATGGGTTTCGACCATCAGGGCGGCGATATCGCCGGTCCCGGTGGCCAGATCAAGGGTCCGGCTGTCGGCCGGATCGCCGGCCATCCTGACCACGAACCTTCGCCAGCGCTGATCCTGCCCAAGGGTCATGACCCGGTTCATCAGATCATAACGTCTGGCGATCGCATCAAACATCCGCTGCACTCCCGGACCCTTACTCACCTTCCCTCCCTCTTGGCATAACAGTGTCACGCACCCTGATCAACAGGGCGCCGAACCCGGGGTTCTCGGGAAAGGAATTGCCTCACGGATATTGGCCATGCCGGTGACGAACTGGATCAGCCGCTCGAAGCCGAGGCCGAATCCCGAATGGGGCACCGAGCCGTAAAGACGGAGGTCGAGATACCACTGATAATCGGCAAGAATAATGCCGGCCCCCCTCATTCGCCCGGCCAGAACCTCGTACCGCTCCTCCCGCTGGCTGCCGCCGACGATCTCGCCGATTCCCGGAACCAGGATATCCATCGCCGCCACGGTCCTGCCGTCATCGTTGACCCGCATATAAAACGGCTTGATCGCCGCCGGGTAATCGGTAACCGTGAGCGGACGCTGGAACACCTCCTCGGTCAGGTACCGTTCGTGCTCGGACTGCAGATCGAGGCCCCATTCGACCGGAAAGGTGAAGTTTTTTTTGGCCTTTTGCAGGCGCTCCACCGCCTCGGTATAGGTGATATGGGCGAACTCGTGTTCGGTCACCCCCTTCAGCTTGGCCAGCAGCCCCTTTTCGATGAACTTGTCGAAAAGCTCCATGTCCTCGGGACAATGGGTCATGGCGTCGGCGAGCAGATACTTGAGCATTTCCTCGGCCACCTGCATATTGCCGTCCAGGTCGCAGAAGGCCATCTCCGGCTCGATCATCCAGAATTCGGCGAGATGCCTCGAGGTATTGGATTTCTCCGCCCGAAACGTCGGACCGAAGGTATAGACATCGCCGAGGGCCAGGGCGTAGACCTCGGCCTGCAGCTGGCCGCTGACGGTAAGACCGGCCGGCCGGCCGAAGAAATGGTCTTCCCGGCTGCCCGGCTTGCCGGTCGTGACCTGAAACATTTCGCCGGCACCTTCGCAGTCGCTGGTGGTGATGATCGGGGTATGGACCTGGACAAAGCCACGATTCTGGAAGAATTGATGGACCGCGTAGGAAAGCCGGGAACGGACCCTGCCGACGGCCCCAAGGGCGTTGGTTCTCGGCCTGAGATGACTGATCTCACGGAGAAATTCGAAGGAATGCCGCTTCTTCTGCAGAGGGTAGGTTTCCGGGTCGGCCCTGCCGATCAGGGTAATTTTCGTGGCCGCGACTTCGACCTCCTGGCCTTTGGCGGGAGATGCCTGGAGCACCCCGTCGATGATGACGCTTGCCCCCGTCGCCAACCCTTTGATCTCCGATTCATAGTTATCGAGCCGACCATCGGCGATGATCTGCAGATTGGCAAGGCAGGAACCATCGCTCACCTCGATAAAGGAAAAGCCGCCGGCATCTCTTCGGGTCCGCACCCAACCGGTTATGGTAAGAGCCTCTCCCACCGGTTTTTCCCGCAGGATATTGTTAATGCGTGTCTTCATGGCATTCACCTTCTGTTATTCTTTGCCGAAAAATATACCGCCATTTCACCTTGGCCCGGCAGCCTGGCCGCCTCGACCCCGGCGCGTTCCGCGAGGTGTCGGCCTGCCACCGGGCATTTGACCGTCAGGAGGAAGAAGATCTCCCGGTCGACCTCGGACAAACTTTCAAAATTGCCCTGGCCCTTCGAGATCACCAGGTCGGCGGCGGCGAAGGCCTCGCGTAATTCGACGGAGCACTGGGCGAGGACCGTGCCCGGACACCGCGTGCCGTTGGAGATGATCCGGCCCACCTGGTCAAGGCCGGCCGCACGGGCATCCTCGACCAGGGCGTCGTTGATGATCGGCCCGTCCTTGACCGCCACGATGATCTCCGGACCGTAGCGAGAAAAATTTTCGAGCAGCAGCAGGTCGTAGACAATTTCCCCGCTGTTGTCGGCAAGGTACAACACCTTGGCGCCTCGCCTCAGGTTTTCGACACGGCTCTGGAGCACGGCGGTATGATCGATCACCGGCGGATGCTGCCGACATTTTTCCAGCGCCCCCAGGACATCAAAGGTCGCAAAGGCCCCATAATCGATGATATTGCCGGCGATGGCAAAACGAACCGCCATGGCAAATTCGGACGCCGACCCGCCGATCTCCCGGCGCAGTCCGGGCAGGATCTTCAAGGCCTGTGCATTGCTGGTCTTTTTCAGCAGCCGATACGGATCCTCGCAGCCGGTAATATCGGCGATGGCGCGGTAGATCAGCCCGGCGTTGGCCGGGGGGCTCAAAGCGACATCGAGACCGGCGGCGAGCGCCGCGACTTTCTGGACAACGGCGAGTTGCAGGGGCTGGGGACATCCGGCAATCCGTGCCACCTGGAGCGACTGGCGGACGAAGCAGGGCAGGCATTCAACATCGGTCTTCATAGCAGGTATTCCGTGCGGACATTGGCCAGAGCAGCGAACAGGGAGTGTTTGGCGCCCGGCTCCTCCTGGTAAAGGCGCTGCAGGAGAGCTCGTATCTTCTCGCGTCTGGTGTCGTCGGACAGTGGACAGAGATTCTTCACCGGCCGCAACCCGAGATCGGCGGCTATTTCCCGCACCTCATATTTTTCAAGATATGCCAGCGGTCGGACGATGGAAAGGGTTCCACCAAACAAATCCTGGCGGGGGCGCATGGTCGAGATATTACCGCTGTAGACGGCATTGAGCATGAAGGTCTCGATAAGGTCATCCCTGTGGTGGCCCAGGGCGATTTTGTTGTATCGACGCGCCCTGGCCAGTTCGAAAAGCTGGCCGCGGCGGTTGCGGGCGCAACAGAAACAGCTCCTCTTGACCTCGCCCAGCGAACGTTCGGCTGCTATCTCCAGCGGTAACCCGAAGGGGGCCAGTTGTCCGCCGATGGCCTGGTCGGGGACCAACGCGCCGTCGCCAGCCCCTTGCCAGAAGCCATGATCGATATGATGAGCGGCGAGGTCGAACCGGATTGGGGCCTTTTTCTCCCAGATACTCAGGACACAGGCCAGGGTAAGGCTGTCTACTCCGCCGGAAACCGCGATCAGCACCCGATCGCCGGCGGCAAACATCGAGTGCTCATGCATTGCCTGGCCGATCTTTCGATTCAGCCTGGCCGGCAGCCGGTATCCCTTTTTCATTGTTCACTGATTGGTGGCAAGCGGAGTCCGCAAAAAGGCAGCAGTCCCATGAAACAGCAAACCCGCGGCAGGTAACAGCTCATTGCCGCGGGTTGGTCGGGGTGCCGGACCGCAAAAACCGTTATTTCAAATAAGGACACGTCGTCAACCGCTCCGCCATCCCCTGCTCCAGGAGCTGTTCGGCGGTGATCCATTTAAAGCCGCGCCGCTGCATCTTATCGAAGGAGAGGATATTTTCGAAAAAGGATTCCTGGGTTTCCCGAACATCGGCGGTCCACAGCACCGCCCCGGTTTCGGCATGGAGCAAGACCATAATCAGATCGACGGAGGCCGGCTCCTCAGAGGCATACTCCGTGCCAACGCGCTGCTTGAATCGGCGGACCGTGGTCAGCAGCACTCCCTGGCAATTGACCTTTTTACCGATCTCGGCGACCATGCCGGAGATACCGCCTAAAATTTCCGGAGCCACCTGGCTGGAGTTAAGGATGCGGACCGCAGGCCGGCCTGCCAATTCCCTGTCCAAAACAGTCGTAGCATAGGTTGCGCCAGTCTCCAAGGCCCGGGCGTCGTCATAACTGAGGGTTTCCTCCTTATCGGCGGAAGCTCCGGCCGGTAACACGGCAATACAGGAAAGCGGTTGAAGGGATGCCGGAGCGTTACCGCCATCGCCGCCGATGTTGGCGGCACAGGATGCCAAAAGAAAAACGGCACAACTGCACAGAACAAGAATTCTGAATAGTCTTTCCACGAAATCACCTTGAGAATGGTTAAAGCTGAGTTGAGCAGCTCGTCTGCTCAAACGAAACTTATGCCCTTGTGGTATAACTGGTAGTCAATGCCATGCGCCCTTTTTCCGAAGCCTTACAAACATCCTTTCGACGAAAGCGGCCCCTCGATCGGCAATGGAGTGACCGCCATATTCAATGCCCGGCCAAACCCTTTGAAGATCGCCTCTATTATATGATGACCGTTTTCCCCGTGCAAGAGATCAATGTGCAGGGTCAGGCCGGCGTGTTGCGAAACCGCCCGAAAAAATTCCTTGGCCAGCACTGTATCGAAGGTCCCGATCTTCTGTTCTACTACGACGACTCCATAGTGCAGAAACGGGCGATTGGCGATGTCGACAACGACCCGCACCAGGGTTTCATCCATCGGCAGGTAGCAGCTCCCGTACCGGCCGATCCCCCCCTTGTCGGACAGGGCTCCGGCTATCGCCTTGCCAAGACAGATGCCGATATCTTCGACGGAGTGATGGTCATCGACCTGGGTATCCCCTTTCGCCTGAACGGTCAGATCAAAGAAACCATGCACGGCGAACAGGGTCAGCATGTGGTCGAGAAAGGGAACCCCGGTTTCCATGGTGTTTTTGCCGGTGCCATCAAGCACAAGCTCAAGTTGGATGTCGGTCTCCCCGGTTTGCCTGGAAATTGCGGCCTTTCTTGCCATACTGTCCTGTGTCATAATCCCTGATTGAGAAAGCGAGAAACTGGATTCCTCCCCTGAAACCCATTTTAATATAAACATTACGGAGGTATGGGAGAAAATTTCGATGACCAGACACACCATACCCTAAAAGTCCAAAACCTTCTCTATTTTTCGTGACAGTTGAGAAGAAAACAACTATATTGCAAAGCTTAGCTCAATCATTTTTTAATTGACACTCAATAGCAGACCTTGTATAAACACCGCAGTTTTGATACAGGAAAACAGGCGGGAATAACTCAGTGGTAGAGTGCAACCTTGCCAAGGTTGAAGTCGCGAGTTCGAATCTCGTTTCCCGCTCCACTATACAATATAAAAGGTTCGACGATGTTCGGGCCTTTTTTTATTAAAAGATCGACCATATCGAGGGATATAATGAAAACCTATCTTGCCCCAGTCAACGAGATTGAAAAAAAGTGGTACGTTGTCGACGCTGAGAACAAGGTCCTCGGCCGCCTGGCCTCTGAGATTGCCAATCGGCTGCGCGGCAAGCACAAGCCGACTTTTTCTTCCTTTATCGACAATGGTGATTTTGTGATCGTTACCAACGCCGAGAAGGTCGCCCTCACCGGCAACAAGCTTGATGACAAGAAATATTATCGTCACACGGGCTATATGGGTGGCTTGAAGGAAACCAACGCCAAGGATCTTTTGGTCAAGCACCCGACTGACCTGATCATGCACGCCGTGCGGGGGATGCTCCCGAGAAATAAGGTTGGCCGGGCTCAGCTGAAAAAGCTGAAGATCTACACCGGCGCCAACCATCCTCATGCAGCGCAACAGCCTGCCGAATTAGTTATTTAATCTTGGAGAAATAATCATGGCTCAAGATCGTTTTTATGCCACCGGCAAAAGAAAAAATGCCATTGCCCGAGTTTGGCTCACCCCCGGTACCGGCAAGGTTGTCGTCAACCAGATGGAAGTCGACGCCTACTTCGGTCAGATTTTTAAAAACCAGCGCATCGTCAAACCTTTCCGGGTAACTGAGACTTCAGAGCAGTATGACGTGGTAGCCACCTTGAAGGGCGGGGGAAAATCGGCGCAGGCCGATGCCTTGTGCCATGGCATCTCCAAGGCTTTGCTTGAAACCAACCCGGAAAATAGACTTCCGCTCAAACAGTCGGGGCTGCTTACCCGTGATCCCCGCATGAAAGAGCGGAAAAAGTACGGGCAGAAAGGCGCTCGCGCCAAGTTCCAGTTCTCAAAACGTTAAGATCGGACGAGACCGACACCTTCTCCTTGTACCGACTGGTTCGGCACCCGGCAGGGTATTGTGGTTACAAGACGTTTTTCGTGAGGGGAATGACAGTTCGGCTGTCATTCCCTTTTTTTTTCTTTTTTGCTACGGCAGGATAAAATTTTTCATCCGGGAGAGCATTCGCCATGATCACTGTTGGAATCATCGGGGCCTCGGGATACACCGGGGCCGAACTCGCAAGAATTCTCTGCAACCACCCTGAAGTCGAGATAACCGTCGCCACCTCTCGACAGTACGCCGGCCAGCCACTCGCCAGCATCTTCCCGAACCTGAGAGGCAAGGTCGATGTGCTCTGCGAGAACCTGACCGCTGCCGAACTCCGCGATAAGGCCGACCTTTTTTTCACAGCTGTGCCTCACAAGACGGCGATGGATCTGGTCCCCGACCTTCTCGCCGCCGGCAGGAAGGTGGTCGATCTCTCCGCCGACTTTCGCCTGCGCGATCTGGCGGTATATGAAGAGTGGTATCAGCCCCATTCCTCGAGCCACTTGTTGGCGGAGGCGGTCTACGGCCTGCCTGAGCTCTATCGCCAGGAAATTGCCGGCTGCCGTCTGGTTGCTAATCCCGGCTGTTACCCCACTTCAATAATTCTCGGTCTCGCCCCGCTTTTACAGGCGGGGGCGATCCAGGCCCAGACCATCATCGCCGATTCCAAATCGGGTACCTCGGGGGCCGGCCGCTCGGCCCAGACCGGGGTCCTGTTCTGCGAGGTGCATGACGGATTCCGGCCGTACAAAGTCGGTCGAGCCCATCGGCACACCCCGGAAATCGAACAGGAACTGAGCGGGCTTGCCGGCGAAGCGGTCAAGATTACCTTTACCCCGCACCTCCTGCCCATCGCCCGGGGCATCCTGAGCACTGTCTACGCCTCGCTCGTCCCCGGCTGGAACCACCGCGACATCGCCGAACTCTTCCACCGGAAGTATGGCGGAGAACCGTTCATCCGGTTGCTTGACGAGGATGTCTTCCCAGCGACCCAGTATGTCAGGGGCTCGAATTTCTGCGACATCTCATGGAAGGTCGATCCGGCCACCGGCCGAATCATCGTCATGTCGGCGATCGACAACATCGTCAAGGGGGCCTCCGGCCAAGCCGTCCAGAATATGAATATCATGTGCGGCCTGGCGGAAACCGCCGGTCTCGGCATCGTGCCGCTCTTTCCGTGAGCCGTCGCCGCAATGACAGCCGGACCCTTACGCACTCTCAAGCTAGTCATCGGTTACGACGGCACCGGCTTCAGCGGCTGGCAACGCCAGAAACGGGGGCGCACCATCCAAGGTGAAATAGAACGCACCCTGGAGCGGATGACCGGAGAGTCCATCCACCTGCACGGGGCCGGTCGAACCGATGCGGGTGTCCATGCCGAGGGCATGGTCGCCCATTTCCAAACCACTTCAGCGATCAGCTGCGCTGTTTTTCAGCACGGCCTGAATGCCATGCTCGCCGCGGCCATCAAAATATCGAGCGGTGAGGAGGTGGCGGGCTCCTTCCACGCCCGGTTCTCGGCGATAGGCAAAGAGTACCAGTACGAGGTCTATACCGGGAAAATCCACCCCCCCCGCCTGAGGTTGTACACCTTGCACGTCACTTCCCCCCTGAATCTCGTCCCGATCCGTGCATGTCTTGCCATGATCGAAGGGACCCATGACTTCTCTTCCTTTGAAAACAGCGGCTCGAGGGACAAGGATGACTGTTCGGGGCGGGGGGCGGTGCGGACCATCCACTTCGCCCAATTGCAGGAAAAAACTCCGGAACTGCTGGTCTTCCAGTTCAACGGCGACGGTTTTTTGCGCAATATGATCAGAAATCTCGTCGGCACCCTGCTGGAGGCGGGAAGGGGTAAGCTGACTCCGGACGATTTTGCCACCATTCTGGCGGCAAAGGACCGAACCGCCGGAGGTCCAACGGCACCCGCCCATGGCCTGTGGCTGAAGAAGGTGTTGTACTGACTTGAGGCAGTGCCCCTGCGCCCGGCAGGCTATTTTTTCATCGCCGAGTGTCTGGCCAGTAGCGATTGCAGTTTCCACGGTGAAGACAGGCAGACCCGGGAATCATCGCAGATCGCCATGACATCGCAGAAGGAGAGAAATTCGGTAAGGGCGTCGCTGATCTCGGTATCTTCTCGCTGAATGATTCTCAACTGCCGACGCATGTCCAGTCCTTCGATCTTGAGGCCCTTCAGCCAGCCGTTTTCCGCCTCCCGGCAGATGCACAGCGCCGAGAGACAGGTTATCCCGGCGCCCGATTCGACGGCCCGCTTCACCGCCTCCGGATGGCCCATCTCCATGACCACGTTGACATCATCCATGTATTTGCCGAATCGCTCCCTGATGGTCGCGGCGGTACCCGATCCACTTTCGCGCATGATCCATTTTTTGCCTTTCAGGTCATGATTGATATCGAACACCTCATTATGAGCCAGCGGGTCAGTCGGGCCGCAGAGCACCACCAGTTCATCCTCGAACCACGGCCGCCAGCGGATTTCGCTGCTGCCGGAGAGCGGCCCCTCGACAAACCCGACATCCATTTCCTTCTCGAGCACGAGTTTTTCGGCGTAGCGGGTGTTATACACCAGCATATTGACGAGGACATTCGGATGAATCCGTTTGAAGGCCCCGATGAGGTAGGGCAGAATATAATTGCCGAGCGTCGTGCTGGCCACCACCTCAATTCGACCGTCGAGCTTGTCATTGCGCTCCGACATGATCGTTTCGATATTGCCGACCTGGCAGACGATATCCTTGGAAAGCGGCAGGAGAAACCGGCCGCGGGCATTCAGCAGAAGACTGCGGCCATGCCGGTCAAAGAGCGAACCGCCCAATTGATTTTCGAGTTCCGCCAAGGCCATGCTGACCGCGGACTGGGTGACAAACAGTTTTTTGCTGGCTTTTGTTACCTGGGCGGTTTCGGCAACGGCGATAAAGATTTCAAGTTGCCTCAGGGTAATGGACATACAAACGCTCCAGGTTTCAATTCACTTCCGCTGATGATTGTCATCTTTTTTACTGACTCCATTTTTGGTCACTATAGCACTTTTGATTATATTCACAAGGGCCTTTTTATAGCAAAAATTACCAATGAATAGAGGTTTCAAGACGATCCATGAAACGGTTCCGATCAAGTTGAGTTTGTTGTTGACACGCTTATCACAATTATTTAAGATAGGCGCCGAATAAGACAGGCGGAATAGTGTTGACCAGTAATGATGTAACTTGGCAGCATTGTATTGTATTCCAATACAGGCACTACAAGGAATCACGTATGGAACATCAATTCACTTCTTTTCTGTACCAGGAACACGTTCTCTGGATCGCCGCCTTCACCCTCGGAGGTTTTGCCTTCGCCCTCGGCCCTATCGCCATTGTTTATCTGTTCATGCCTCTTGGCACCAGGCAACTCAGCAACAAGACGTCCCAGTTCATAGAGTGTGGTATGGACCCCATCGGCGACAGCTGGATTCGTTACGGTGTGGTCTTTTATCTTTATGCCCTCATTTTTCTTGCCTTCGATGTAGACGTTCTCTTCCTTTTTCCCGTAGCTACTGCCTATAACGATGCGCTGTTCGCATCTTCAATACGCGATTTTATCGAAATAGTTCTTTTTGTCGCGATATTATCTCTCGCAATAGTTTATGCATGGATCAAGGGAGTATTTAAGTGGGAACGCAAAACATTCCTTCGTCGGTAGTTCAATTCGCCCTCGCCGATAAACTGATCGGCATCGGCAGAGCCAATTCCCTTTGGCCTTTGACATTCGGCATCGCCTGCTGTGCTATCGAAATGATGGCAACCGGCTGCGCCCGCTTCGATATGTCACGGTTCGGCGCGGAGGTCTTTCGTCCCTCCGCCCGTCAAAGCGATCTCATGATCGTCGCCGGCACCATCACCAAAAAGATGATGCCGGGCATCAAAACCCTCTACGATCAGATGCCTGAACCCAAATGGGTCATGGCGCTCGGCAATTGCGCCATCTCCGGCGGGCCTTTTGCCTTCGAAGGTCAATATAGCATCATTCTCGGCGCCGATCAATTTCTCCCGGTCGATGTCTATATTCCCGGCTGCCCCCCGCGCCCCGAAGCGCTTCTCCAGGGAATAATCGAACTCGAACATCTGATCTCCGACTGGAAGAGGTGGAAAAATCCCGAAGCTGCATAAGCCAAGCGGCTTCGGATCGATACGCGTAAAACTGCCTGACAAAGACTTTCTGAATCCACTGGAGCACTGGAAATGATTTGCGAACAAACAAAACGAGCTCTTCAACGCCTCTTCCCGGGATCGGTGCCGGCAGAACCCGCAGTGGAAACCAGTTCCGGGGACCAGGATAAAAAGGATAAGGCGCCGCCGGCCCCACGCCAGAACGGCCTGGTAACACGAGACTACGCAGTCCACGGTTATCACCTTGATGCGCAGGTCGCCCCCGGCCAGCTGATTGAAGCGGTGACCATTCTCGATGAAGCTGAATTTTTTCTGGAAAGCATCACCGGCGTCGACTGGATCAAGGAGAACCAGCTGGAGGTTATCTACGATTTCAGCCGCTATGATTTTGAGGTCTGCCGGGTGGTAATCAGAACCCGTATCGACCGTACCGCCCCGGAAGTACCGACGATCACCGGTATTTACTGGGGAGCCAACTGGCACGAACGTGAGACCCACGACTTTTTCGGCATCAAATTCACCGGTCACCCCCACCTGATTCCCCTCCTCCTCCCTGAAGACGCAGACTTTCATCCACTCTTAAAGGACTTCAAGGCATGAACGCTCCAATACTGCTCCAACCGGACGAGACTTTCATTCTCAACGTTGGTCCTCAGCACCCGGCAACCCACGGGGTATTGCGGGTCAAAATGGAGATGAACGGGGAGTATATCGTCAATGCCGAGACCGTCGTCGGCTATATACACCGGATGCATGAGAAGATGGGGGAGATCAAAAGCTACCCGCAGTTCCTCATGAATCTCAGCCGCATGGACTATCTCGGTGCCCTCGGCTACAGCCACTGTCATGTACTGCTGGTGGAAAAGGCTTCCGGCATCGTTGTCCCGGAACGGGCCGAATACATCCGGGCGATCACCGTCGAATTGAACCGCATCGCCTCGCATCTCTTCTGGTTCGGGGCGTTCGTCATGGATCTCGGGGGCTTCAGCCCGCTGATGTATGCCCTGCAGGATCGCGAACACATCCTCGATATGCTGGAAGCAGTGACCGGCTCGCGCCTGACCTACTGTTACTACCGATTCGGCGGCCTGTGTAACGATGTTGACGATGAGTTCATATCCGCAGCCAGAAGGTTCATCCCCCGGATGCGCAAATCCCTGAAAAAATACCGGGCACTGGTTACGGGAAACATCATTTTCCGCAAACGCCTTGAAGGTATAGCCCCCCTGACCAAGGAAATGTGCCGAAAGTACGGGGCATCGAGTGCGGTGGCCAGGGGATCGGGCATCAACTTCGATGTCCGCAAGAATGAGCCGTATTCGGTGTATCCTGAATTTGATTTTGATGTCCCGGTCTACCACGAGTGCGATTCCCTTGCCAGATACATGGTGCGGATGGATGAGATCGAGCAGTCGCTGCGCATCGTCGAACAAGGACTTGATAAACTGCCCGGCGGACCGATCATGCCCGAGAAGAAACCAAAGCTCATCAAACCTCCGGCCGGGGATTATTACCAGGCGGTGGAAACCGCCCGGGGCAGCTTCGGTATCCGGCTGGTCAGCGACGGCGGCAAGAATCCGTACCGGTTGAAATTACGGTCGCCGACTTACTCAAATATGCACCTTTTTGATGAGGCATGCCGAGGGATGATGATCATGGATGCCCTGGCATTCATGGGCAGTCTTGATCTGGTTATTCCAGAGATCGACAGGTAAGAGGATAATCCTATGCGCTTAACATTGTTTAACGTCATTGTGGCGGTGGTCCTGGCCATAGCCTTCGCGGCCCTCAATGC
>JBBRGP010000015.1:0-18523 GCA_038224105.1 Desulfobulbales bacterium
CTCGACCTCCTGGTCTCGGTGACCTTCAGCTGGTCCGACACCGCCTGGTACTCGGACGTGGTCCTGCCCCTTTCCCCCTATCTGGAACGGGAAAGCGTCATCGCCACCAAAAACGCCCTGAAGCCGCAGTTCTTCGTGCGCCACCGGGCGGTCGAACCACGCTACGACTCTAAAGCCGACTGGGAGATCGTCGGCGGCCTGGCCAAGCGGCTGGGTCTTCCCGAACTGGTGTTCGACTCGGTCGAGGACATCTGGCGTTTCCAGCTCCAGGGCACCGGCGTGGCCCCGGAAGACTTCAACGCCACCGGCATGGTCAACCTGGCCGACAAGCCGATCTACCGCGATATGGATAAGCTGAAGTTTAAAACCCCGAGCGGCAAGCTCGAGATCATCTCGGAAAAGCTCGAGAAGGCCGGCCTGCAGTCGCTGAAACCCTTTGAGGCCCCGGAAACCCCGCCGGAGGGGACGTTCCGGCTGACCTTCGGCCGCTGCGCCATCCACACCCAGGGCCATACCGTCAACAACCCGTTGCTCTATGAACAGATGCCGATCAACCCGCTGTGGATCAACACCCGCGCCGCCGCAAAACTGGGGATCAGCAACGGCGATCCGGTGGTGGTGTCGCAAAGAGACTATTCGGAGACGACGATTGCCAAGGTCACCGACCTGATCCATCCCGAGGCGGTGTTCATCATCCACGGCTTCGGCCATCGGCTGCCAGTGGAGAGCCGCGCCTTCGGCAAGGGTATCGCCGACAACAATTTCATGCGCGGCGGCCTGGACAAATGGGACCGGGCCGGCGGGGCGATCGCCTACCAGGAGCATTTCGTCTCGGTGCGCAAGGCTTAAGAAAGGCAGGATAAACTTCAATGCGGCAGGGCTCGTGACCAGGCCCCGCCGAGGCAGGCCTGTCCATGGACTCGGCAAACCGGCACAGAGAGCGGGATTACCTGGAAGTCTTCCAGGAGATGGAAGACCAGGTCAAGTTTTTTCGCGAATTGCGGCAGATCTCGAGGCTGGTCAACTCAACCCTCGACCTCGACCTGATTCTCACCACCATCGTCGACAAACTGCCCGGGATCATCGGGGTTAAAGGCTGCACCATCCGGTTGTTGCAGCCGGCCACCGGACTCCTCGAGCTAGTCGCCGCCTCCGGCCTGTCCAAGGAGTACCTGGAACGCGGCTCCATCAGCCGGGAAGACTCGATCTTCAAGGTCTTAAAGGGCGAGGCGGTGGCGATCTACGATGCCGAAAACGATCCCCGCGTTGACTACCACCAGGCGATTCGCCGGGAAGGCATCAAGTCCATTCTCGTCGTGCCGATCAGAAATGAACGAGAGATTATCGGAGTGCTGCGGCTGCTCACCGGCCAGCCCCACCTTTTCACGCCGGCCGAGATCAACTTTGCGGTGACTATTGCCGAGGAAGGCGGCAACGCCATCCACAAGGCCCGGACCTATCGGCAGATCACCCTCCTCTTCAACCAGATCGAAGAGCAGGAAAGGTTTCTCCACACTCTCCTCGACTCCCTCTGGCTCCAGCTTCTCGTCGTCGACCCGGACAAGAGGGTGATTCTGGTCAACAAACAGTTCCTCGAGTGGAAAGGGACCAGCGAAAGCCAGACCCTCGGCCGCTCCTACCGCCAGGTCTCGCCCTGGCCGGATGCCGATCCCGGCAACTGCCCGATCGCCCGGGTACTCGCCGGCCATGGCCCGATGACCGTCCTCGCCCACCAGGACCTGGCGGACGGACCGCGCTGGTACGAACGGCACCTCTCGCCCATTCCCGGCAGCGACGGCGGGGTCGCCTTTGTCATCGAGGCCGTCCGCGATGTTACCGACCAACGGCTGCTCGACCAGGAAAAGATGGCCCGGATGAAACTCGAAGGGGTCATCGAGATGGCCGGCACCGCCGCCCACAGCCTCAACAGCCCGCTCTTTGCCGCCCTCGGCACCGCCCAATTGCTGCGCGACGACCTCCCCATCCCGGAACTGCAGGCCGAGGTCGACACCATCGTCCGCAACCTCCAGATAATAGCCGAACTGACCCGCGAGATGACCGCGGCAACCGGTTTTGAAAGCCGGCCCTATGTCGGCGACACCAGAATCGTCACCCTGACCGGCAAAAAGCGGTAGCCCGGCTTCTCCTGGCGACAAAAAACAGCCCCGCCGCGACGAATAGATTCTTGAAGGTTGCCCAAGGCGCTGCCAATGCGGTATGGTAAGCAAAATAAAGCTGCCTCCCCGGACCATGCATGTCACGGCACCAAAGCCTTTGCCCGGGTGAACTGCCTGGTGGTCATGATCGATTTCAGAGTTGCCCAAAAGGTTGCCGATGTCTACCGCCTACACCCCCACCTGGATCACCAAGAACCTGGCCGTCGGCCATGCCCCGATGTCCTATGAGGAACTGGACAGCCTGAAGGAACAGGGGATCAACGCCATCGTCAATCTCTGCGGCGAGTTCACCGATCTCCATGAGATTGAGGAGAAGGCCGGCTTCGAGGTTTTTTACCTGCCGATCGAAGACAATACCGCTCCTGGCATGGAGGAGATGGAGAAGGGGTTGGCCTGGCTCGACGAGGCCATGTATCTCGGCAAAAAGGTCCTGGTCCACTGCCGGCATGGCATCGGCCGAACCGGTACCTTCGTCACCGCCTACCTCCTGCGCCGGGGTCTCGGCCTGAAAAAAGCCGGCAAAAAGATGAAGGCGACGAGGGCCAATCCGACCAACTTCTCGCAGTGGTGGCTGCTGCGAAAATTCGGAAAAAAAGAAGGCGTTCTGACCGCCTCTGAACCGACCCCGGAGAACCGCAACGCCCTCGATCTCAGCGAATTCTTCGCCCGTTACGAGCGGTTGCTGGCCAAGGTCGATGGCCTACTGACGGCGCCGCGGCCGACCGTCTGCGACAATGCCGGGGACATGAGACCGTGCGGGCCGGACTTCACCCTCGAGTTGATCGAGGCCCTCTACTTAAATGATAAGGTCAATATCACCCTGCCGGCGGAGGTGCGGCAGCAGGTGATCGAGCGGGCCGCCGATACCGGAAAACAGAACCCGGAAAAAGTCGCTCAACCGGCATCACCAAAATCATGTCCGCTGCACCGCGACGACGCCTGCCTGCTCCACCGCTTCCGGCCAATCCCCTGCCGCCTCCGCGGTTTTGCCGACCAGGACCCGAGGCTTGCCGAGATTTATGAGGAACTCGACCTCCTTTCAAGGCAGGTTTTTTTGGCGCTGTTCAAGCAGCAGGCCGGCGGTTCTCCCCCGGCGGTGAGTTGCCCCGACAGCGTCTCGGGCAAATTTATCCAGAGCTACTTTCACTATCTCGCCGCGAAAAAGAATTCGTCATGACCGAAACCCCGCTTCCCGCCTCTCCAGCCGCGCCCCGCAAACTGGCGATGATCGTCGACGACGAACCGGACATGCTCTCCATGCTCCGCCTGATCCTCGAAAAGAAGTGCGGCTGCGATGTCATCACCGCCTCATCCGGGCTGAAGGCCCTGGAACTGCTCGGCGAGCGCAAGCCGGATGTGGTGATCACCGACATTAAGATGCCCGATCTCGATGGCCTCCAGCTCCTCGCCAAAATCCAGGACTATGACCAGACTATTTCGGTGATCGTCATGACCGGCTATGGGACCATTGACATCGCCGTCCAGGCCCTCAAGAACGGTGCCTACGATTTTCTCCAGAAGCCCTTCGACAAGAACCATATCGTCCGGGTGATCCACAACTGCCTGGAGCGCACCGCCCTGCTCCGCAACAATCGCCGGCTGAAGGAGCGGCTCGACGACCTGGTTCTGCCGGAAGGCTTTGTCGGCCAGAGCACCGCCCAGAAACGGGTGCTCGACCTGCTGGCCCGGATCGCCGACACCGACGCCACCGTGCTGATCCGCTGGGAAAGCGGTACCGGCAAGGAGCTGGCGGCCCGGGCCCTGCACAATCTCAGTCGCCGCCGCGACCAGCGGATGGTCATCGTCAACTGCCCGGCTTTGCCGGAAAATGTCCTGGAAAGCGAGCTGTTCGGTTACAGCCGGGGCGCCTTCACCGGGGCGATGCAGGAAAAAAAGGGGCTGTTCCTCGAGTCGCACGGCTCGACCATCCTCCTCGACGAGATCGCCGACATCCCGGTCCAGGTCCAGACCAAGCTGCTCAGAGTTTTACAGGAAAAAGAAATCCAGCCCCTCGGCCAGAATAAAACGATCAAGGTCGATGTCCGGGTGGTTGCCTCGACCAACCAGAATCTCGAGGAGAAGATCCGCACCGGCGAATTCCGGGCGGATCTCTTCTACCGCCTCAACGTCGTCAGCGTCGTCATGCCCAACCTCCTGGAGATGAAGGAGGACGTGCCGCTGCTCGTCCACCATTTCCTGTCGCTCTACAAACGGCAATACCACCGGGAGGAACTGGTGGTCGCCCCGGAGGTTCTCCGCCATCTTTACCAGCGGCCCTGGCCCGGCAACGTCCGCGAACTCCAGAACAGCGTCAAAAGCATCGTCCTGTCGGCCGCCGGCGGCAACGTCACCCTCGCCGATCTCGGCATGCTCCCGGAAAGCGGCGGGGCATCCCACCCTTCCGGCAACCCCTTCGAAGAACTGCACCCCCTCCCCTACAACGACGCTAAAGCTCAGATCGTCCGGCGCTTCTCCGAGAGCTACCTCCACAATCTCCTCCTCCGCAACCACGGCAACGTCACCAACGCCGCCGCCGAATGCGGCCTCGAGCGCCAGGCCCTGCAGCGGATCATGCGCCGCTACGGCATCGTCTCGGTCGATTTTAAAGAGAAATAGCCCGCTCGAGGAGGGGCCGGGCAGGATGTTTTCGTGGAGTCTGGTTACTTCGCATACGCCCCGGATCGTCATGAGTCTCCGAACTCGATCTTGACATCGCTGAGCACCTGGAAACCGATGAAGATATCAAGTTCTTCCTGCAAGACGCCGCCGAAGGCACTCCGGAAGAGTTTATTCACGCACTTAATACCTGAGTTATGGGGACAGTGAGTTATGGGGACTGAGTTATGGGGACAGTATATAAATTTCTTGGCGATCCCGAAAATAGGTAAACTGTCACCATAATTCGGATACTGAATTCCAACAATTTCTTGGCCGAAGTCCTGAAAGCTGGCTCGTCTTACAGGATGCTTACGATCCATGGCAGGCATAACAGCCCCTTCAGCCGACACTGGGATGAGGCCGTATTGACATCCTACGTAAGTTCCAATAGCTGTTTTTCTTTCAATCCTTGTCACCGCTTGGCATCGTTGTTAATGTTGGGGGATCCTGAGACTGGATTCTCAGTCGAGAATGATCACGAGGAGAGAAACAATGGACCGAATGTGCCCGTACTGTGGAGCGAATCACTTTTACGTTAAAGATCCCGAAAACCAATACAACATCTTAAATTTCAGCCTGGCAAAAGGGGCAGTAGAATACTCAGATATAACGGCAGAGACGGAGAACATACCAATCTCGGAAAACACAGAGATCTTTTGCGCACAATGCGTCTGGCACGACAAAATGAAGACTCTGAAACGGGCCAGGTGATCAAGACAATTAACGGGTGAAATTATGACTGAAAAGACACAAGCATCTCAAGCAAAAAACATGGATACTTTTTGGAAATGTCTGGAATGCGGAAATACCATTAAAGCCGCCAGCCCACCGGAAATATGTCCCAGCTGCAAACAACACTGTGCCTTTAAAGATGTCAGTTGTTACACACCCGATTGCGGCGGGCCAGGACATATTGACCCGCAACTCTGATAAGAAGCGGAGTACAGCTTCCTCAGGAAAGACGTTTTCGGCATTCAGGGACCGCCAACAGGATACATTGTTTCGTGAAGCAAAGAAATTCAACAACTGCAAAATACCTGTCAGCCTTGACTGATGGAGAAAATTTATTAAATCTGTCCCCTTTTTTGGGAAATATATTCACGGATGCAACGGTTCCTCATGAAGGCGAGCGCTTCGACACAATTCTCAGCCACAAAAATCTCGTCATTGAACGTATCGTCAGTTCGGCGGCGGTCGTTGCCCAAGAGTACGTGCAGGCTCAAGATGAATGGGTTCTTTTGGTTCAAGGAGAAGCCGTTCTGCAGGTCGCCGGCGAATCAATTGTACTCAAGGCCGGCGATCATCTCTTTCTGCCAGCAGGTGTACCGCATATGGTTAGGCACACCACGGACGGCACAATGTGGCTGGCTGTTCACCTCCATCCTTGAAATTGGGCCTTGGCCCAGGAAGGCTACGGCTCCTTGGCCAGTGACAACGGCCACCCACCATTCGATCAGTTCATAAAAAACGCTCAACTGCCCCTTCGCCTGGATTGCATACCAGGCGAGCAGCAAAGCAACTACAATTATTCAGAGATATTTTGACATTTTTCCTCCCGTTTCAAGTCGGCAAAGGAGCAGACCCGAACAAACCTGGTCAAAAACCTTCGGTGTTTTCGGGAACTTTTCGCACCCAGCCATGCAGTCCCCAGAGGAGCGACAGCAGGCCGATGGCGGTAAAACCGGCCGAGGTCCAGGCGACCACGGTAATTCCGCCCAGCTGCCAGAGCCAGCCGCCGAGCAGCACCCCGATCATCCGCCCGACGCCGGAGGTGGCGTAGAAACCGGCCATCATTGTCGCCCGGGCCTTCGGCAACAGTTCGGTGCTGAGGGCAAAGCTGGTGACAATGGTGAATTCAAAGGCAAAAAATATCCAGAACATGCCGACCAACGCCAGCGGCAATGACCGGCTGATAAACGGCAGCAGCAGATAGGCGGCAATCGCCAGGACAAGCCCGAGGATGGTTGCCCTTTTCAAGCCCAGGCGGTCGGCAAAGACCGCCGTCATCGATTCCCCGCCCAGTTCCGCCAGACCGATGGCGACGGTGCTGAAGCCGAGGGTGGTGATACTGACTAAAAAGGACTGCTCGAACCAGGCACCGTAGACGACGAATAGACTATCATTGGCGATACTTATCCAGAAACCAAAGAGCAGCATGCCGGCGGCGGGACGAACGCGAATGAGCTCGGGCAGGGCGGCAAAGATGGGCACCCGGCCCGGCGCACCGGCGGGGTCGGGACCGTCGGCCGGAATGACCCGGCTGATGGTCAGCCAACCCATCGCCCCCAGGAGGGCGAGCAACGAGAAGGCGCTGGGCAGGCCGAGGTGTTCGATGAGCAGACCGAGGGCGGGGATACCAATCAGGGTCGACCCGGCCCAGGCGGTTTCGACCGCGCCGATCACCCGGCCGCGCCGCTCAAAAGGGACGTTGCGGCCGATAAAGGCCTGGATCGCCGGGTCGAATATGGTCTTGCCGAGGCTTGCCGCCACCAGTCCGAGAAACAGCGGCCAGTAGCCAGGCACCAATCCGCAGAGGAGCATGCCCGCGGCGAGCATGCCGAGACCGGTGCGCATCATCGCCCGATAACCGTACCGGTCGGCCAGCGGTCCGCTGAACAGACCAAGCAGGGAGGTCACCTGGCAGGTGGCCAGGATCGAGGTGATGGCCACCAGCGGCACCCCCAGCTCCCGGCTGAGAGCCGGGGCAAAAGGATAGACAAAACGCCGGCCGGTGTTGAGCAGCAGCCGAAAAAACAGCACCGCAACTATCTGTCTGACCAGGACCGTTCTCATTCTCCTGCCTTTTCTCAGCGCTGTCGGCCATGGGGCACGGGAACGCCCGGCCATCGACGCCACTTGATACCCGTCCCCCTCTTTCCGCCCCCGCCTTCACCAGGTCTTGACGACGGCCATGGTGATGTCGTCATGCTGCGGCGTGTTGCCCCGAAAGGCGGTAATTTCCTCCACCACCGTCTTTATTATCAGGTCCACGGGCAGCGTCCAGTTGGCGGCGAGGAGCTGTTTTATCCGTTCCCTGCCGAACTGCTCGCCGGCCCCGTTTTCCACCTCCCAGGCGCCATCGCTGCCGATCCAGATAAGCTGCGGCTCTTTGGCCAGTGATATCTCGTTAGACAAAAAAGCGAGATTGGCGTCCACACCCAGGGCCACGCCCTGGCCTTTCAACTCGGAGAAGCTGCGGGTACCCGGCGAATAGACGAGGGCCGGATCGTGCCCGGCCCGCACCCAGCAGAGGGTGTTGCGCAGGCGATCGACCTCCAGGTAAAAGAGGGTGATGAAACTGCCGGAGACGCGGGTATCCCGGCAGAGCAGCCGGTTGACATCGGCCATCATCCCGCTGAGGCGACCGGGCTGAGCGAGACGGCAGCGGAGGAGGGCGCGGACGGTGGTCATCAGCAGGGCTGCGCCGATCCCGTGCCCGACCACGTCACCCACCGCCACCCCGACCTTCCGGTCGTTCTCCGGAAATTCGATAATGTCGAAATAGTCGCCGCCGGTTTCGTCACAATAAAGGCTCTGGCCCGCCGCCTCGACTCCGGCCGCCTGGAAGCCGGCCTTGGGCAGCAGGTTCTGCTGGACCTCGCGGGCGACGTCGATTGCCTCCTTCATCCGCAGCCGTTGTCTCAGCTGCCGGGTCATCTTATTAAAACTGCCGGCGAGTTCACCGACCTCGTCCGGGCTGGTTACCGCCAGCGGCACCCCGAACCGGCCGCCCGCGAGATTGTCGGCGGCGGCGGAGATCTCCTTGATCCTGGCGGTCAGCCGGCAGGTCGTCATCCGGATGAAAACGAGAATAAAAAGAATACACACGGCAAAGGAGAGGATATAGAAAAACTTAAAGCGGATGATCGGCTGCAGCACCTCCTCGCCGCGGGCGATGACCACCATGGTCCAGGGCGCTTCGCTGAGTCGGTAGTAGCCGCTCACCTCCGCCGGTGGCCTCCCCGGGCCGAACACCGTACCGAAACTGCGGGTCCGCATCGCCGCCAGGGTCCGCTCCTCAAGAAGGGTGAGGGTGCCGAAGGCGCGCTGGGGGAATTGGTCTTCCAGCTCCGATTGCCGGGCGGTACTGGCCAGGACGTTACCCGAATCATCGATCAGATAGGCCTTGTTGCCCATCCACCACGGGGCATTGATGATCTCGTTGATGAGCTCGTCAAAGGATATAACGACCTCGATGCGTCCCACCGTCGCCTCGCTGCTGTTCTTTAATTCCGACACCAGCGAAACGGTTCGGTTCTTCAGGTTTTTATTGTATTGTGGGGCAGTGATGGAAAAGTGATCGAAGCGGTAGTGGTGGTGCATCCCCTCCATCACCATGGCCGGCTGGGGGGCAGATCTCGGGGCCACCGCCCCCTTCTCCCCGGGCCAGACAATCTCCACCCCTATTACCCCCTTCAGCCCTTCGAGGCGCTTGCGGATAGAGGCGAAGATTACGCGAGTGGCCTCAGCATCGTCATCGTCCTCAAGGAGCAGCAGCATGTCTTTTGGCTCGCGCAACTGCATATCGATCTGGTGGGCAGTCCGCTGCAGGGAGGCAATCGCCGTTTCGCCCCACTGATTGAGAAGGATGTCCCGGACAAAGACAAAGCCGACCGTCGACATGATTACCAAAAGGACGAAAGTCGGGACCAGAATAAAAAAAAGGGTGCGTTGCTGCAGGCTTCTCGGCTGAAATCGCATATCCGTTATGCCCGGAAAAAGAAAGGAGAATAACCGGTGACCAACCGCCGGCGGTTACTGCTCTTTGCCGACACACTGTAAGACGTATCAGCCGACAGGCAACCTTCCGGATGGCTGATGGCCGGAAATCGATGACCGATCAGGGTTCTGGATGTTTTGCGGTTCGAACTATCTCGCCTGCCGAGGTGACTTCGAGATACCCCAGACGCAGCGGGAGCAGGGTGCCGGTGTGCCAGTCTTGCCCTGCTCTGGGCGGCCGCCGGGATAGGGCGAGTATGGCGGATTACTACGTCTCGAACCAGCCCTCCCTTCTCTTTTTAATTGTTCTATGTATAATGGAAATGGGTAGCCGGCCTGGGCTTAAAAGATTGCCGTCATTGTCGAAAGCGGTCCCCCCCCCTATCGCCAGATATGTTCTTCTCATTGCAAGGAGACAGCGGAAGATGAACCAGGAAACCACCACTCATCGCCCGGGCCGAAACCATTGGCCACTGTTAGTAACCCGGCGGCTGAACATGTTACTGCTTTGGGCGGTCCTGCTCGCTTTGCCGTTCTTCGCCCCGGCAGCCTCGATCGACACCGAGGCACGACCGATACAACTTGCCGCGATCTTCTCGGAAACCGGTCTTGCCGCCCCCCACAACCTGCCCCTGATCGAAATGACCAAGCTTGCCGTCGAGTCGATTAACGCCCGCGGCGGTGTTCTGGGCCGACCCTTGCAGCTGCTGCTTCTCGATAACGGCAGCACCCCGATCGGTTCGGCTCTGGCCGCCCGCCGGGCGGTTACGGAAAATGTCACGGCGGTCATCGGCGCCCACTGGAGCTCCCATTCCCTGGCCATGGCCCCGATCCTCCAGGAGGCCGGAATTCCGATGATCAGCCCGGGCTCAACCAACCCCGAGGTCACCCGGGGAAAAGACTATATCTTCCGGGCCTGCTTTATCGATTCGTTTCAGGGACTGGCCATGGCCAAATTCGCCTACGATGAGCTGCAGGCGAAAAGCGCGGTGGTGGTCACCAATATCGATGAAGATTACAGTACCATGCTCGGGCAGTTTTTCAGCGAAGCTTTCGAACGGGTCGGGGGGCGGGTGCAGGCTGAAATCGGCTATCGCGGAACCGCCACCGACTATGCGACGATCATCACCGAGATCGCCGCCAACCCGCCCGAGGTTATTTATCTCCCCGGCTATACCAGGGACAGCGGCCTGTTCATCAAGCAGGCGGTAAAGATGGGCTTGAAAACGACCTTTCTTGGCGGCGACGCCTGGGATGAAATCGAAAAATATGCCGAAACGAGCGTCGAAGGCAGTTTCCAATCTGCCCCCTGGCATCAGCAAGTCCCTTTCCCGAGAAGTGTCGAGATGAAGAAATACTATGCCGCCACCTACGGCAAAGACATCAGCAATAACAGTTCGCCTCTCGCCTACGACGCGGTGCTGCTCATGGCCGAGGCGATCACCCGGGCCGGCAGCACGGACCATCGGGCAATCCGTGATGCTCTTGCGGCAACCACCGATTTTCAGGGAGCCACTGGGCGGATCCGTTTCAACGACAACGGCGATCCGGTCGACAAGGCGATCATCATCATCGAATTTAAAAATGGCAGTCGGATTTTCCGGAAAGCGGTCACCCCCTGACAGCTCCCCGCACGGGGACCAATGAGGCCTGCCACATGGGCTATCGAATAGAGCATTTCCTCTGCATTTTCGCTGGATTATCGATTCTGCTGGCGGCAACCGGGCCGGCGGCCGCCGAACCGGTCAGGCTCGGAGCAATTTTTGCCCTCACCGGCAAGGCTAAAAACTCCAATAAACAGGCGGTGCTCGGGGTCGAACTGGCGGTCCGGGAGGTAAATCTTAGCGGGGGCGTACTGGGCGAACCGCTGGAACTGCTGGTGTTCGACAACGAGAGCACGCCGATCGGATCGCACCTCGCCGCCGAGAAGGCAGTCGAAGCCGGGGTGGCGGCGATCGTCGGGGCCGCCTGGAGTTCCCATTCCCTGGCGATTGCCAAGGTCGCCCAGGACCGCCGGATCCCGATGGTCTCTCCGATCTCAACCATCCCGTCGCTTACCGCCATCGGCGACCATATTTTCCGGGTCTGTTACAACGACAATGTGCAGGGCGCGGTGCTCGCCGAATTTGCCGTCCGGGATCTTCAGGCAAAAACCGCCCTGATCTTTGTCGATCTGACCAGTGATTTCAGTCTCGACATCAGCCGGATCTTCACCAGGAATTTTGCCGCCATGGGCGGCAAGGTCCTCCGCGAGATCGAATACAAATCCGGGCAAACCGACTACCTGTCCCAGATCAGGCAGGCCCTTGCCGCGGATGCCGATATCGTCTTCCTCTCCGGCTATGACGAGAGCGGGTTGATTGCCAGCAAACTCCAGGAGGCGGGGATCAGAGCGATTCCCCTCGGCAGTGACGGCTGGGATGCGGAGACTTTCTATACGGGCGGCGGCAGTAAAATACGCCGCGGCTATTATATCGACCACTGGTTTGCCACCCATGACGATCCCCACTCCCGGGTTTTTCTGGAAAAATACGGCAATGGAGGCGAACTCAAGGCGGCCACGGCCCTGGCCTACGACGCCGTCAATATTATCGTTGCCGCCATCCGCCGGGCGCAGTCCTCGGACCGGGCGGCGATCCGCCAAAGCCTGATGGAGCTCCGCGACTTTCAAGGAGTGACCGGCGACATCGCCTTCGATGACCAGGGCAATGTCAGCAAAGATGCCTGTATCGTCGAGATCCGTGACGGGGTACCCCGCCTGCTCAAGTGCCACACGCCTCGGCAACCTCAATAACGGTCAGGATCGATGAAATACCACAATCTGCCGTTCAAAATCAACGCAACCACCATCATCACCGTACTTTTGGTCGCGATAATCTGCATCATCCTCCAGTACCCGATCGAACAGAGTCGATTCCAGGGCCAGTCGGCGCGAATTGAACTGCTCCTCGATACCGTGTTCAAACAAAAAAGAGATGACCTGGCCAACGAACTGTTTGCCAAACAGACACGAGCCCTGCAGTCATCCCTGGATGAAATCCAGGCCGCCATCGAAGACGTCACCCTGGTCTGTCTCTATCCCTTACCGGATGGTGAACGGCTCTGTGCCGGAGAGCCCAACCAGCACCGCATCTCTTTCGAAACAATCTCTGACGACGGCCGTCACCACTTCGAGGAACTTTCCCTGAATAACCAATGGACCGGCGTGTATCTCAACGATATCGAGGTGATCGGCGACAAGCTCGGCTATATTGTCATCTACTACAACTTCGAAAATATCCTTCGGGAGAATACCCGAATACTCCTCTATTTCGGCCTGGTCACCCTGACGGCGAGTATTGTCATCCTGCTGCTGCTCAATTTTTACCTGTTTCGCTCGATCATCAAACCGCTCTCCACCCTCCGCAATGCCATGCGGCGGGTGGAGAGCGGCCTGCTCGGGGCAACCATCGATCTGGCCAGGAACGATGAAATCGGCGAGATCGGCAAGGCCTTCAACGACATGTCCGGCAAGCTCCTCCAGACCCAGTCGGAATTGCAGGAACATAAGGACCATCTCGAAGACCTGGTGCAAAAGCGCACCGAGGAACTTACCCAAGCCAAGGAGCAGGCGGAAAGTGCCAACCGGACGAAAGGCGAGTTTCTCGCCAATATGAGCCATGAAATCCGCACCCCGATGAATGGAGTGATCGGAATCTCCACCCTGCTCGAAAATACCGATCTCGATGAAACCCAGCGCCAGTATTTGGCGACGCTCATTACCAGCGGCAAATCGCTGCTTAGGGTCATTGAGGATATTCTCGATTTTTCGAAAATCGAGGTGGGCAAAATGGAGCTCGAACAGATCGATTTCAACCTTCGGGAGATTCTTGACAGCCTCCTGGATATGGTAAGCCTGAATATCAAGGACAAAGATCTCGAACTGATCTGCACCGTTGATCCCAGAACTCCGACCCAACTGACCGGCGACCCCGGGCGGCTGCGCCAGATTCTCCTCAATCTCCTCGGCAATGCCTTCAAGTTTACGAAAAAAGGCGAGATCTCCATCTCCGTGTCCGGCATGGAGGAAGCCGCCGGCAGAGCCGTGTTGTGGTTTGTCGTCCAGGACACCGGCATCGGCATCCCCGAAGAAAAGCAGGATCTGCTCTTTGACTGTTTCACCCAGGCCGACAGCTCGACCACCAGAAAGTTTGGCGGAACCGGACTGGGGCTTGCAATTTCCAAAGGGCTGGTGCATCTCATGAGCGGCGAGATCGGTACTCACAGCTCCGAGGGCGAAGGAGCGCTGTTCTGGTTTACCTGCCACCTGGGCCTGCCGCAGGACCGCGAACCGGAGCGACAATTGCCCAAAAATCTTGAGGGTCGGCACCTGCTGGTGGTCGATGACAACACCACCTGCCGGGTGGCCCTGGCGCAGCAGCTCGAATACTGGGGGGCACGGGTGAGTTGCTGCGACGGCGGCCGCGATGCCCTGCGCTACCTCAGCGAGGCGGCGGCGCAAAGGTTTGTCGTCGATTACGCATTCATCGATCAGACGATGGCCGACACCGACGGGATAAACCTGGCCCGGATGATCAGGGAATGGAAACTCTTTCCAGACCTGGCAATGATCATCATGGTGCCCCTCACCCACCTTGAAAACAGTGAATATTATCGGCGTCAAGGTTTTGCCGCCAGCCTGAAGAAACCGATCCGCTACTTCGACCTGCTCGACACTGTGAGCATCCTGGTCGCCGGTTACCCGATCCGCCAGGTCGCAACACCTGCCGCTACCCCGCTCCCTTCCCCCAGCGAACATGACAAGCGGGAACCTATCCTGCTCGCCGAGGACAATCTCATCAATCAGCAGGTGGTTGCAGGGATAATGAAAAAGATCGGCTACCATCGTCTGGATATTGTCGACAATGGCCGGGATGCCATCAGAGCCCTGCGGCAAAGCCGCTATAGTCTGGTTTTGATGGACATCCAGATGCCCGAACTCGACGGCCTACAGACAACCCTGGCAATCCGTTCGGGGAAAGCCGGCGCGCGCAACAGTGCCATCCCCATCGTCGCCCTGACCGCCCATGCCATGAAAGGGGATAAGGAGCATTACCTTGCCGGCGGCATGGATGGGTACATCTCCAAGCCGCTCGATCCCCACGTCCTGGCCGCAACCCTTGAACGGCTTTTAGCCCCGGCAAGGGAGCGCCGTCAGGATCCGGAACCTGAGCCTGACCAGCTCCGGCAAGGTTTGTCCCTGGCCCCTCCGCTCCTCGATTATCCGGCCTTCGTCGCCAGGCTGCTGGGCGATGAGCCCCTCGCGGCCAGAATCTATAGGACCTTTTTACACGACCTGCCGGTCCAGCTGGACAGCCTGGCCGCGGCCCTGGCAGTCCAGGATTTTTCGGCAATCCGCAGTCAGGCCCACAAAATTAAGGGCGCCGCTGCCAATGTCTGCGCCCTGCAGCTCCACGATACAATGCACGAAATCGAACAGGCCGCCGACGAGCAGGATCCGCCTCATCTCGACCAGCTGCTCCGACAGGCGCAACACCTCCAGCTGCTGTTGCAGGAGGCAAAGCTGCAGCCTCACCAAACGACAGAGAACTAGGCGCTCCTTTCACCGGCTGTAACCATATCTCCAGTAACATCTTTTTCGAAGGCGCAGGTCCCCGGTAAGGGGCCAGGCCACCCGATCCAGTCGGTTCCAAAGGCACCAGACCTCTCAGCCTAATGTCTTCTCGCCCGGTGTCCCTGCAGTCCCGGAGGCAAAAGGAACTTTTCCATCAAGCCCTCAGACAGCACGACCTGCTCAAAAAGTTAAAACAATGAATCGACAGATTACTGCCATTTTGTTACTTTATCTTCATCTGAACTTCTCCACACATAATTACTCATGAACTTCCGCTTTGCTCATATCAACAAAGGAAGTACTGATTCTAACAAGAATGAATAGGCGAGTGGCAAATTTAGAAAAAAATGAGAGGAATTAATGACACAATTTGCTTCACATTTCAGTACTGCTGCAGATATCGCATCAATTATCGGATACATAGGAGCAATGATAGGAATGGTAATTTCTATAAAATCTTATCGAAATGCAATAGCACGAGAAAGGCTCGCCAGAGAATATGGAACATTTGATGATTTAGACAATAAATATGTAGAATTTATGTATAAATGCACTCAATTCCCCCATTTGGACATTTTTTCTTCACCAATAGTAACAAAAGGAAGGGTAATTTCGCTAAGTGATTTACAAACCGAAAGAGCTCTCTTTGCCGTGTTGATTTCGATTTTTGAAAGAGTATTCATAATGTTTGAACAGCGGGTTGAAGAAAATATCCATCAGCGTCAATATTCCGGTTGGATTGATTGCATGAGATCATATTGTTTAAGAGATTCATTTCTAGCAGAATGGCAAGCAATCGGTTGTCAGTTTGATACTGGCTTTCAACAGAAAATGGATCAGATAATCGAAGAGGAAAAGCAGAGAGAATGGAAAATTCATGAACCTGCGAATCAAGCAAGTAAAATCTGAAAGTGAATATAATGTATGGTATTCACTTTATAGTATTATTTTTCCCGAACCAGAAGATAAATTCCTTAGATCATTTATTTGGAATTGGTTTAAAAAAGAAGCTGAGACAAAGCAATTATTATTAATAATAGAGTATGACACCAAACCTGTTGGCTTTATCTGGGAAATGACTAATCCAAATTTGAGTTGTAGTTATTATTACTACTTTGGAGTGCTTGAAAAATATAGAAATCTTGGAATTTTTTCCTCATGCCATGAATTGAATGAAAGTTATTTAATCAAAAAAGGCATCGATCTTTTGATCGCAGAACCAAAAAATCCGAGAGTCATAATGGTGGGCGGAAAAAAAACTGAAGCGATAAGAAGAATCAACTTCTACCTAAATAAAATCAGATTTCATATAGTTTCTGATCTTGACATTCCTTATTATAGGCATTACCCACCCGACAGATTGGGGACTATACAAGAAAATTATCTCATTAGCTTTAAACCACTATCAAAAGAGGTAGAGAAGAAAATGCTTTTGAACGGCAAATTAAGAAAAAATGAATTGAGAAAAATATATCTGTGCCTTTCAGAAATGGAATTAAGCATAAAATCTGAATCAGTATTGAGATCGAAATCTGTAGCGGCTGAAAAGTTCTTAAGTTGTTTAGAAAATTCAAAAAAAGAATATTTCGCCCTTTTAAACCAATGCTCTCTTACCTGATTGAGAGAAACAGAGGGTTTAAGGCTCGTCCAGCACCCGCCGCACCTGGGTAGCCAGTTCCAGGACCGAAGACGGTTTCTGCAGAAAACGTACGCCCTCGTCGAGCACCCCGTGATGGGCGATGGCATTGGCGGTATATCCGGACATGTACAGACACTTCAGGCCGGGCTTGATCGTGCTCAACCACTCGTGCAGATCCCGACCGTTCATCTCCGGCATGCCCACGTCGGTAATCAGCAGCGCGATTGCATCCTTATGGTCGACAGCCACCTAAAACGCGGCATCGGGCGTGGCCGAAGAGAGCACCGTATATCCCAAGCGCTGGAGAATGGTGGTGCCGAGGCTAAGGATGGCCGGTTCGTCTTCGACGATCACAACAGTTTCGTGGCCCCGTGGCGGTTTCTCCAGCTGCTTCCCTTCCTGCTCTCGGCCACTGACTTGACCATGCATGTCGGCAGATAGATCCTGAAAACCGTACCCGCACCGGTTTTGCTGCTTACTTCGACATAGAGCCAGAAATTTCAGCAAGTAATCTTCTGCTTTCGTCAGAGAGTACCAGCAGCGGAGCCCGCTGTGTTTTCCTTGCCATAATAGCCTCCTCATGTGATTTTCGCCGCAGACAACTCCGCCAACCACAAAACATCAACGCTAAGGATTATAATATGTCTGATTTTCAAAATGTTACAGTAACGAGGAATGCCAATATCTATTTTGACGGCAAGGTAACCAGCCGCACCATCACCATGGCCGACGGGGCCAAAAAGACCCTCGGCATCATGCTGCCCGGCGACTACTGCTTCAATACCGACGATAAGGAATTGATGGAAATCATCTCCGGCAGCCTGCAGGTGCAACTGCCCGGATCACATGAATGGCGGGGCTATGCGGCCGGCACCGCCTTCGAGGTGCCGGCGAAATCAAGTTTTTCCCTGAAGGTCTCGGTAATCACCGATTACTGCTGCTCATTTCTGAAGTAAAGACAGACCTGCCGTTGCCGCGGCCGGGGCTGCGGGTAATGATCGCCATCACCCGCAACCATCGAGAAGCGGCGGTCGCCGTTCACCCGGCAGCAGCCGGAATCAACCAAGACTGGCAGGCACCACCAGCACCGGGATTTTCGACTTCTTCAGCACCGATTTGATGTTATTGCCAACCGAGGACCCGGACAGCAGCCCTTCGCTGGCACCCATGACGATCAGATCGCATTTATGCTCGGCCGCCTGCGCGAGAATGACCTCGACCACATCCCCTTCTTTGACCACGATCTCATGTTGCGGAACGACGCAGCCTTCTTCCCCGGTGTCGGTTTCCCTGCAGAACTCACTCAGGGCGGTCCGCACCATCTGCTTTGGCGAAACCTTGCCGACCAGGGCGTGCTTCGCCTCTTCCCTGTTGTTTTTCAGGACTTGCCGCCATTTCTCCTGACCGAAGAGACCGATCATATGGCCTTCGTAGTTGCCGGGAAGTCTTTCCATGACATGGAGCAAGACCAGCTTTGCCTGAAACTGCGTGGCCAGCAGGGCGGCATGCTTGAAGGCGACAAAGCCGGCCGTGGAAAGATTTGAGGTGAACAGAATCGTCTTGTACTGAGTCGACATGGGGCGTTACTCCTTATTGAAATGAGCGGCATTACTGATGCAGGTTGCGATGGGTATGGTCTCCGTTCTTGCGGCGGCGACCACGATAGTCGTCATATCCGAGTCGTCCGGCAAGGCCGACACCCCCCGATTTCCCCCG
>JBBRGP010000016.1:0-17649 GCA_038224105.1 Desulfobulbales bacterium
CAGAAAATCGTTTAAATGAATGGGGCGATGGCGCTGCCGCCCCCGAAGTCAATGAGGGTGCCTATGATCAGCAAAATGACAATGATCGGCGCCAGCCAGATTTTTTTTCGTTCTTTCATAAACAGCCAGAGGTCTCGTAAAAAGTCCATCGCGTTTCCTTTCCCTTAGTTACAACGGTTGATTCTCAAATAACTCTCTATTTTTTTAGGAACATCTCCACCCGGAGCTGGCGGTTGGCGGCGGCGCAATGCCACCTCGATCCGGGCAGAAGTTCCGCCTGCCTGCAGCCTGTCTCCCGGCGGCATCGGTATCGGGGCGGTTAATCCAGTTGAAATTTGCCCATCCATTTTTCCCGGTTCCGCCAATCCGGCTGTTCGGATTTGCAGAGCATAAAATTATTGATGACCAGATAATCCATTTCAGTGCGCATGAAGCATCGGTAAGCATCTTTGGGATCACAGACGATCGGTTCTCCCCGGACGTCGAAGCTGGTATTGACAACAACCCCGTATCCGCTCTTCTTTTTGAAGGTATTGATCAGCCGCCAGAATCGCGGATTGGTTTCCCTGTGAACCGTCTGGACCCGGGCGGAAAAGTCGAGGTGGGTGACCGCCTGGATATCACTGCGGTGAAGATACAGCCTCTGCCACAAATCCAGTTCATGATAATTTTCAGGAAGACTGGTTCTTCTCTCCTTTTTGATCCCAGCGGTCAGCAGCATATACGGCGAGGCGCCCGGCAGGTCGAAATAGTCCTGCGCGCACTCCGCCAGGACGGCAGGAGCAAACGGCCTGAATCCTTCCCGATATTTGATTTTCAAATTCAACTTCTTCTGCATTTCGGTATTTCTCGCATCGGCGAGGATGCTTCGGTTTCCTAAAGCGCGCGGCCCATATTCCATGCGTCCCTGAAACCAGCCCACCACCTGGCCGTCGTCAAGAAGATCGGCAACGGCCGAACACAAGAGCTCGTCGAAACTGTCAAACAGGTGATAGGTGGCCTTATATTTCCTGAAGGCCTGGACCGCTTCCTTGTCGGAAAAATCGGGACCGAGGTAGGATCCTTGCATGGAATCCTGGCCGCTTGCCACCGTTCTTTCAGCATTGAAATAGAGATACGTGGCGATTTGGGCAGCTCCCAGCGCCCCGTCGGCGTCGCCGGCGGCGGGTTGGATATAGATCTCCGAAAAAATGTTTTCTCTTTGTAATTTACCGTTTGCCACACAGTTGAGGGCGACCCCGCCGGCCATGCACAGACAGTCGGCGCCGGTAATCTTTTTCGCTTCTCTCGCCATCTTTATGACTATTTCTTCGGTTACGCTCTGAATGGCGTAGGCCAGATTGCAATGCTTCTGGTCAATGGCCCCGTCAGGCGGTGTTGCCGCAAAACCGAAGAGTTTTTGCCACTTCCGTTCCTTGACCATTTTCAGGCCGGTGGCATAATCGAAATAGTCCTGATTCACCCAGATCGACCCATCGTCTTTGACTGAGACCAGTTGTTCTTTAATGAGGGCGATAAATTCCTTGCTTTGCGTGGCTCCGGGATTGCCGTACGGGGCGAGTCCCATGAGTTTGTACTCTCCGGAGTTGACCCGAAAACCAAGGTAATAGGTAAAGGCCGAGTAGAGTAGGCCCACCGAGTGCGGAAAGTGCATTTCTTTCAGCCAGGTGGGTATGGCCGTCAAAAATTGGCGCAGGCCTTTCGGCGCGAAGGCATAATAGGTTTCGAGAAGTCTTTCAAATTTCAGAAAGGGCTTGTCGTAAAAAGCAATGGCATCCAGTTCGTCGATGCTGCAGCCCGAATGTTCCAGGCAAAACCGGATGGCGTTGGTCGGGAAAGAGGCGGTGTGTTTTGCCCGTGTGAACCTTTCTTCCTGGGCGGCAGCGATGATATTGCCATCAACGACCAAGGCGGCCGCGGAATCATGGTAGAAGGCGGAAATTCCAAGAATGGCGCTCATACATGTATTTCAATGTTTTTCCATGGTCCTTCCCCGTAACACGGCCTGCGACATCAGTTCTTTAGTACCTTGGTATAATGATTGCCTTGACAAAGGTTTCCGGGGCAGATAGCCTTCAGAGAAATCAAGGGATAATGATATCCCATTTTTTCTTCAGGTGCCACCTCGGTCCGCAAGGAGAGAGCCTGGGGCAACCTTGGCAAACTACCACAGGCAACAACCGCCTCCATCTTCAGCCATGATTCAACTCACCCGCCGCAATGGGCAAGTCATTTTCCTGAACCCCGATCTGATGAAAAGCATTGAAGAAACTCCCGATACCATCATCGGCCTGAGCAATGGCGACCATTATTTGGTACTTGAGAAAGCATCTGAAATCATAGAAAAAATTATTGCTTTTCGAGCATCAATCCTGCGCCGTTCGGGAGTCCCCGGCGTGACGAGCGCCGACGCCCGTACCGGCGAAGAGTTGTAATAGGCCGAGGTACGATTGATTTATGCTTTTTATCGCTGGTTTGGTATATTCGCCAAACTGTAACTCCTCTGGTGATTAAACTTTAACGACTGTTTGTTTTTATATGGATATCGCAACAATTATAGGGATAATTCTCGGCATGGGCGCGGTCATCGGCGGAGCCTTGCTGGAAGGGTTGCATTTCAGTTCACTGGTTCAGCCGACGGCGGCAATTATCGTTCTCGGCGGCACCTTTGGCGCCGCTTTCATCAGCTTTCCCATGGCTACGGCGATTCAGGCGCTGAAGGATATGAAATTGCTCTTCTCCAATCCGGAAAAATTGGATGGAACGATCACCATCATTACCCAGCTCGCCACCAAGGCCAGAAAAAACGGGATTATATCCCTTGAAGAGGATGGGAAAAACTCCAAGGATCGGTTTTTGAGAAAAGCGATCGCGCTCTGCGTTGATGGCATAGAGCCCAATGATATGAAGGAAATTCTGGAAATCGATGTCGCTACCTATGAAGAACATGCGAAAATGAGCGCCGAATTTTTCGAGGCTGCCGGCGGTTATGCCCCGACCATCGGCATCATCGGCGCCGTTCTCGGCCTCATCCACGTCATGAGTAATCTTTCGGATACCTCCAAGCTCGGGGCCGGAATCGCCGTCGCCTTCGTGGCGACCATTTACGGACTGATTATCGCCAATATTTTTTGCCTGCCCTTCGCTACCAAAATCAAACTGCGGATGAAGGGGGAGCTGCAGCGCCGCGAAATGCTCATTTCCGGCATTCTCGGTATCCAACTCGGCAGTAATCCGCGCTTCATCGAGGATCGATTGAAATCCTTCCTGGCCGATGGCGGAGAACACGCAGGCGCTGATGCAGCGGAATAGGAGACTCCGGCAAGATGGCAAGAAAAAAAACTCCCGAAAAGCCGCCAAATCATGAGCGGTGGCTGGTCTCCTATGGCGATTTCATCACCCTGTTGTTTGCTGTTTTTGTGACCCTCTATGCGATGTCGCAGACGGATAAGAAGAAGGTCGATCAGGTCGCCGCCTCGTATCGCACCGCCTTCGGCATCACCTCAGGGGCGGGCACCAGCAGTTCAAATGTTCTCCAGAGCAGCGAACTGATGCCCATTCCGTCGTTGGACGCGGTGCCGCGGCAGATTGTCAGGCCCAGGCGAACCAGTGAAGAGAGCGAGGACAAGCAGAGGGCTGTCGACCTGGTCAAGAAGCCTCAGATCTCGGCCGATGAGTTTCAGGATATCAAAAAGGCGATACGGGTTTCCTTGAAGCCCCTGCAGCTTTCCGGCGATGTCGCAGTCGAAGAGTCATCGCGAGGCCTGGTAATTCGGATGGAGGAGGAGGCGTTTTTTGATTCGGGCAGCGCAACGGTGAAGTCGGAGTCCTTCCCTCTGCTCGGCAAGATTGCCCGAGCGATTTTACCCTATAGCGAACAGATCAGGATCGAAGGGCATACCGACAATACGCCGATATCGACCAATCGCTACAAATCGAATTGGGAATTATCGCTGGCTCGAGCAACCAGCATTCTCCACATTTTTCTCAACAACTATGACTTCTCACCGGTAAATCTGGCCATTGCCGGCTACGGGCAGTACCGGCCGATTGCCGGCAATGACACCGAGGACGGCCGGCGAAGAAACCGCAGAGTCGATATTGTTCTGCTGAAAGCGAACAGCGAAGGACCAGTGCCCTAGAACTTATCGATACAGGAGAACACGGACTATGGATGGTCAATACCCCTTTGAGAAACTTGGGCTTTTGTATCTTGGCCGGGAACTGGATATTGCCGGCGCCGGACCCTCCCAACTTCCTCTGCTCTTTAAGAATAAGGACTTAACCACCCATGCGGTGATCATCGGCATGACCGGCAGCGGCAAGACCGGGCTGGGGATCGGCCTGATCGAGGAGGCGATCATGGACAACGTCCCGTCGATCGTCATCGATCCCAAGGGTGATATGGGAAACCTGCTGCTCACCTTCCCGAACTGCGCCGCGGAGGACTTCGCCCCGTGGATTGATCCCGACGAGGCGGCAAAAAAGGAGATGACGGTCGACCAGTATGCCGCCGCCACCGCCAAATCCTGGCAGGAAGGGCTGGCTTCGTGGGGCCAGGGGCCGGAGCGCATTACCGCCCTCCGGGCCAGGACCGAGATGACTATCTACACCCCGGGCTCCAGTGCCGGGATATCGGTGTCGGTGCTCAGTGGTTTCCGGGCGCCGTCCGCGAGACTGCTCGACGATTTCGACACCCTCAACAGCCTGGTGAGTTCGACGGCGACCAGTTTGTTGGCCCTGGTCGATATAGCCGGCGATCCCTTGCAGAGCCGAGAACATATCCTTCTCAGCTCGCTGTTCCTGCATTTCTGGCGGCTAGGTCAGGATCTGACAATGGAGGCGCTGATCGGCGGTGTCGTCAACCCGCCGTTTGCCAAGATCGGCGTCTTCCCCCTCGACACCTTTTATCCAGAGCCCCAGCGGATGGGCCTGGCCATGGCTCTCAACAATATCCTGGCCAGCCCTGGCTTTGGCGCCTGGACCCAGGGCGAACCGCTCGACATCCAGCGGCTGCTCTATGGCGAAAACGGCACGCCGCGCACGGCGATCTTCTCTCTTGCCCATCTCAGTGAGGGCGAGAGAATGTTCTTCGTCACCATGCTGCTCAATCAATTTGTCGGTTGGATGCGCCGTCAGCAGGGCTCTGGCTCACTCAAAGCACTGCTCTACATGGACGAGATCTTCGGCTATTTCCCACCCATCGCCAATCCGCCGGCGAAAAAGCCGATGCTCCTCCTCCTCAAGCAGGCCCGGGCCTACGGCCTCGGCGTGATTCTGGCCACCCAGAATCCCGTCGATCTCGACTACAAAGGCTTGGCCAATATCGGCACGTGGTTTGTTGGACGGCTGCAAACCAGCCAGGATCAGGACCGGGTGGTTGAGGGCATCGTCGGGGCAAGCGACGGAAAACTCGACGGGGCGAATGTGAGAAGACTGCTTTCGGCGATGAAAGGCCGCCAGTTCCTTCTCAATTCCGCCCATCTCGACGACCCGCTGCTCTTTGAGACGCGATGGGTGATGTCCTATCTGAAGGGGCCGATCACCCAGGACGATATCAAAAAGCTCATGGCCGAGAAAAAAAAGGCAAGTTCGGTTGGGAAGCCGGTCGCAAAACCCCAAATTTCTCAATCTTTATCGGCTTTGCCGGCGGCAAGCCGCCTGCCGCCGGTGATCGGCCAAGGCATCGAACAGCGTTACCATCTCCAGAATGGGATCAGCGAGGCGGTCCGTTTCAAACCGTGGCTGGCTGCTTCGGCCTCGGTAAGATTCTTCAACAGCAACCGGAATATCGAGGTGGTGAGGGAGGTGCGGCTACGCCTCTTTCTGGATGAGACCTGGCAGCGGCCGGACTGGCGACTGGCGGAGACTACCCCCTTTGCCCTGGATGACTGCCGACCCGACCCGCCCGGCGGCGGCAGCTACTCCCCGCTCCCGCCTCTCATTGCCCGGCACAAGGATTTCAAGGACTTCGCCACATCGTTTAAGGAGTATCTCTACCAGAACAGCCGACTCGAACTGAACCGGGTCAAAGGCACCGATTTTGAATCACGGCCGGATGAAAGTCCGGTGGATTTTAAAGTCCGTTTCAGCGACCACCTGCGCGGACAGAAAGACCAGGCGGTGGAAATGCTCCGCGCCAAATACCAGGTGCGGCAGGCCGGGCTGGCCCAGCAGCTGAACAGGGCCGCGGACCGGCTGAATAAGGAGCAGGTGGATGTTCAGGCCAAGACCGCCGACTCCCTTGTTTCTTTCGGGGTGGCGGTGGTCGGGGCATTTTTGGGGAGAAAGGCACTTTCCGCCGCCAGTCTTGGCCGGGCCGCAACCGGGATACGCAGTGTCGGCCGGGTGGTAAAAGAAAAAAGCGATGTCCGACGGGCCGAAGAGGAGATCGCCGAAATCCAGGGAGCGATGGAGAACCTTGCTGCCGAAATTGAGCAAAAAGGGCTCGAACTGGCGGACGGCTTCGATCCCAAACGGTACGAAATCGAAACGTTTGCCATCAGCCCGCGACGAAGCGATATCTTCGATCCGCGTGTGGTCCTGCTCTGGGAGACGGTCGGATGATCCGAAACTTCCCGAGGTCCTCTCGGGGATCAGGAGCACTGGCGGCGCAGGATATTTCCTTTTTCTCCCTTGCCATGAGGCAAGATCGGTAGCACCATAAATGCTTCGGCGCCCCGGTCCGTTCCGGGGGGGGCCGTGGCGCAACCAGAACAAGACAGGAGATACCATGACCAACGATCATATCCGCAGTAAAACCTACCACGAGGTTACCGCCCGGTACCCGGAAATCATCGCCGCCCTCGACAATCTCGGCGCCACGGCTCGCAACATCGGTCCCCTCGAGGAAAAGACCAGCCAGTTGATTCAGCTTGCCGCCGCCGCGGCAGGCGGCTCGGAGGGTGCCGTCCACTCCCATACCCGCCGGGCGCAGCAGGCCGGAGCCACCCGGGAGGAGATATATCACGCCCTGCTGCTGCTCATTTCCACCATCGGCTTTCCGAAGACCATGGCGGCCCTTACCTGGGCGCGGGACATCCTCGGCGGTGAGGAAAAATAACCAGTAACCAGGCGGCGATACAAAAAAATGAAAGGCCCACCGTTGCGTATTACATGCTTCATCCTCACCGCTGTTGCCGTCCTGGTGCTGGCGAGCCTTGCCGGGATCGAGATATCCCGGCTCGACAGGGAGATCCGGCAGAGGTTTGATGGCAAACGCTGGTCACTGCCAGCCATTGTCTATGCCCGGGCCCTGGAACTCTACCCGGGCCTGCGACTGACTCCGGAGATGCTCGAAGAGGAGTTGCAGCTTGCCGGCTACCGCAAGGAGGCACCGGCAAGCGGTGCGGGCAGCTATGCCCGTGCCGACTCGACCATCAGCCTGGTTTCCCGTGAGTTTTATTTTCCCTCGGGCTATGAACCCTCCCGTCGTCTCACCGTCACCTTTGCGAAAGGCCAGGTCGCAACCTTGACCAGCACAGCGGATCGCCTCCCCGTCCCTTTAGCCCGCCTCGACCCGGCCGGTATCGGCAGTTTTCATCCGCTGGTCCATGAGGACCGGTTGCTCCTCAACCGGGTGGAGATCCCGGAGCCGCTGGTTAGGACCCTGCTGGTCATGGAGGATCGCAACTTTTATCAACACCATGGGATCGCGCCGCTGGCCATCCTCCGGGCCCTTGTCGCCAATATCAGGGCCGGCAAAACAGTTCAGGGCGGCAGTACCCTTACCCAGCAGCTCGTGAAAAACCTCTTTCTCAGCAATGAGCGGACCCTCCTGCGCAAGGTGCAGGAAGCCGTCATGGCCATCCTTCTTGAGTATCACTACGAAAAAGACGAGATTCTCACGGCCTATGTCAACGAGGTGTTTTTAGGCCAGGACAACAACCGGGCGGTGCACGGTTTCGCGCTGGCCAGTCAGTTTTACTTTCGCCGCGGGGTTGAAGATCTCCGCCCCGACCAGATCGCGATCCTGGTCGGCATGATCAAAGGGCCATCGTATTTCGATCCCCGCCGCCATCCCGAACATTGTCTGGAGCGGCGCAATCTGGTACTAGCGGTCATGGCCGACCATGGACTCCTCGGCGACACCGAGCTGGCCGAGGCCTTGGCCAGACCACTGACCGAGGTGGCCGTCCATAAAAGCGGGTTTAACCGCTACTTCGCCTTTCTCGATCTTGTCAGGCAACAACTGGCCGGAGAATATCGGGAAGAAGACCTCCAGGCTAACGGTCTACAGATCTTCACCACCCTTGACCCGCAGATCCAGCAGCAGGTCGAAAAAAACCTGCAAAAGACCATTGCTGCCTTGGAAACCCAACGGAAAGATCAGGCACTGCAGGGGGCGGTGCTGGTCACCAACCGGGCCAACGGTGAGGTGCTCGCTTTGGCCGGGGGAAAAAATCCGGTGGAGGACGGCTTCAACCGCGCCTTGCAGGCGAGGCGGCCCATCGGTTCCCTGGTAAAACCAGCGGTATATCTGGCGGCCTTAAAAAAAGGGTTGACTCTCGCCAGTCCGCTGCAGGACACCGCTCTCACCCTCGCCAGCGACACCGGCTCCCCCTGGCGCCCGGAAAATTATGACCATAAGGAACATGGCACGGTACCGCTTTTCTCCGCCCTGGCCCATTCCTACAACCTGGCGACCGTCCATCTGGGCCTGGCGGTTGGCCTGGAAGCCGTGGTTGCCGCCATCCGCGACCTCGGCTACCCGGACAATATTCAGACTCTTCCATCCTTGCTGCTCGGGGCTATCGAGATGTCACCCTATGAGGTCGGGCAGATGTACCAGACTGTTGCCTCGGGTGGATTTTACACCTCGCTTCGGGCGATTGGCAGTGTCATGGCTGCCGACCACACCCTTCTTACCCGCTACGGCCTGGCGGTGGAACAGCGCGTTGACCCGGCCACCACCTACCTGCTGACCCATGCCCTGCAGCGGGTGATCAGTGAGGGCACCGGCGCCTCGCTGTTACGTTCAACCCTCAAAGATCATGGCGTCGCCGGCAAGACCGGCACCTCGGACGGCCTTCGGGACAGCTGGTTCGCCGGTTTTACCGGCGATCATCTGACCGTGGTCTGGCTGGGGCGCGATGACAATCAGCCATCCTTTCTTTCCGGATCCACCGGCGCCCTGAAGGTTTGGGAGAATATCATGATCAACGTCCCCTCCGCGCCCCTGCAGCTTGTCGAACCGGAGGGTATCGTCTGGACCGGTATTGACCGGACGACGCTGCAGCCGGACGACGCCGGCAACAGTACTCTGTTGCCGTTCCTTGCCGGCACGGAACCGGCTGCGCCGCAGTCGCCGGCAACGGCACCGGTACCGTCAGCCGCGGCGACCCCCGTCCCCACCCCGGCCAAAGGCGCCAAAGGTCTCCTGGAAATTATTGGCGGCTGGTTTAACTGAGGAAAAGAAGAAACTATGACCCTGGTGTTCCTCCGACCGATCCCCGTCTTTCTCCGATGTCGCCTGCTGCCGCTGATGTTTTTGGCAATGGTGTTATTGAACGGCTGCGCCCCGATTCGTCCGATACCTCCGCCCGGTCCGGAAATTTCCCCGCCACCGCCTCCCGTCGAATATAAACCGGTCAGCGGGCCGGCCGCCGCCCTCTACCTAGAGGCGGACAAGGCCTTGCAGGCCGGGCGCTATGACGCCGCGGAGATGCTGCTCGAGCGGGCCCTGCGTATCGAACCGCGGAACCCCCACTACTGGTACACCATGGCGCAGCTGAAGTACCGTCAGGGCCGGTACCCAGAGACCGTGCAATTCTGCCTGAAAGCGGAGAGCCTGGCCGGCAAAAATTCCCCTTTAGCGCCCCGGAACCGGGAATTGCTGCAACAGGCGCAACGGGCCATGCAGGGGCAGTGATGACAAGACCGGCAATCGAGGTACTCGGGGCGATTAAAATAATTGTTGAAAAGAATCAGAGGCTTTAAAAAGGAGTCGAACCGATGAAACTGTGTAGCGTTCTTATCTTTCTGTTGTTCTGTGCCGGACCCGGGTATACCATGGATCTCGCCGAGATGCAGGCGCTGGCCCTGAACAACCGTGAGCTGATCCAACAGTATGCAACCATCCTCAAGCAGAGTGAGCAGGAGAAAATCCGGGCCAAGGGAGGGTATTACCCGTCAGCCGATGTCTCCTACACCACCACTGCCCTTGATGACGCGACCGTCTTCGAGGAGAAGAACAGTTCGGTTGCCGTCGGTAAAATAAGCTGGAACGTTTTCGCCGGGTTTCGTGATAAGTACGGCCTGCAGTCCGCGCAAATGCTGGAGGAAGTTGAACGGTACAAGCTCCAGGGCATCCGCCAGGACCTGCAGCTGAATGTCGCCCTTGCCTATCTGCTGGTATTTGAGCGCAGGGCCAATCGCAATGTTGCCGAGTCGGCCTTTCAGACCCTTGGAAAGATCTACCGGGACGGAGAAAGTCGGTTTCAGGTGGGATTGATCGGCAAGAACGAACTACTGAAATTCCGGGTCGACTTCGATAACGCCGATATTTCCCTGAAAGCCGCCGATGCCGACTTGAAGAAGAGCGTCAACGACCTCTCCCGTCAAGTCGGCAGTGAGATCGCTCTCGCCGAACTCGATTTTGCCGATTTTCAAACCCTTCCTCCGTTGGTCGACCGTGCTGCCTATGTCGATAAAATGCTCGCGGCAAGGAGCGAGATCAAAGCTTTTGAAGCGGCCATCGCCGCCACTTCGGCGCAGGTGGAGGTGGCAAGAAGCGAATATTACCCCCGTATAGACGCGGTGGGCAGTTTTCGGCGGAATGACGGCAGTATCGCCGTCGAAAATATTGCTGTCGACAATGAGGAACTTCGGGGCGAGTTGGTAATGTCGCTCAACCTTTTTCAGGGCCGCACCACCGAGGCGACTGTTGCCAAGACCCAGCTGCAGGCACGAGCCCAGCAGTATGAACTGGCGGAGTTGAAAAATGGCCTGATTACCGAATTGGGCAATCTCTACATCGATTTTCAGGTGAGTCTTGATAACGTCGTGGTGGCGAAGCGCTCCATCGAGCAGGCCGAGGAGAATCTGCGCATCACCCAGCTCAAATACGATGAGGGTTTGCAGCGGGAATCGGATCTGCTGGACGCGATTACCAGTCTTTCCCGGGCCCAATTTAATCATGTGGCGGTGGTACGGACGGCATTTGCCAACAACTTCCGGCTAACCCGGACGATCGACGGCTTCTGATCAACTGCCGGTGGGGCCGAGGAGAAAGCTGGCCTTCCCCGGATATCGCCGGTAAAGCGGTGGCAGACGGCCCTGGTTGCCCGGTCGGAGGTCGCACCGCTAGAGAATTATAAACCGCCAGGATTTCCTGGGCGCCCTTTCGGAATTGGACATTTCCCAGACAAAATGCTAAACAGGCGTTGTGGAGGAGAAGCGGAGGGTTCCGGCCGGAGCCTCTCGCCAATCCCAGATTTGTTTTCTCTACCCTCAAAAAAAATGGAAAGATTACTGGTAATAAGTGTCGCGGGCTTGATTGGAACCGGGTTTTACCTGTGGTTTTCGCGGATAGTGGGCAGGCCCGCCATGCAGGACTATATTTTGTCCCATCAATGGCTGCTCCATCCCAATGCCATCTGTTACTGGCGGGCGGCATTGGCGCTGTTCGGCTTTATCCTCTACTTCCTGGTTGGCTGGCAATCGATCGCCATAATCATTTTCACCTTCGCCGCGATTCTCGACGGAGTTGACGGGGTTGTCGCGCGCAGTTGCAATATGACGACGAAGCTCGGGGAGTGGCTGGATCCGATGTGCGATAAGCTGACCTACCTGCCGCCCTTGATCGGCTTTGCCTATGGGGGAATCATGTCCATCCACCTGATCTGGGTATTGGTGGCGGTGGAACTGTTCGGACAATTTTTTGCAAGACACATTCTTTCCCTCATTCAATATTCGGTGGCCGCCAATAACTTTGGCAAAATCAAGGCAATCATCTGCTTCATCCTGGTCATTTATTGTGCCCTTCTCGATCAGAACCCCAATGTTATCGATATGGGGGATGAGGTTGTGACAGCGTGTATCATTTTGGCCGCGGCATCCATATTCTGCAAATTCATACCTAACAGACTCTATGCCGACATCCTCTCGACGCTGAATTTTTTCTGCGGCGTGGCAAGCCTCATTCTTACCTACCATCACCATGTCGCCTTGGCGATCTTTGCAATCATCGTCGGGCAGCTCTTCGATCTGTTCGACGGCCGAATGGCGGAAAAACATGGCGGAACAAAATATGGCCCGTATCTGGACGATGTCGCCGATTTTGTCAGCTTCGGCCTTTCGCCAGCCTATGTCATCTGGATGTCCGGTGGGCCTCTGGCCTGGATTTTCAGCCTGATCTATTTTTCCGGGGTGGCATTTCGCCTCATCAGATTTGTTGTCGTCGATAAAAAACGCACGGATCTGCCTTATGGCATTTTCAACGGCCTGCCCAGTCCGGCCGGGGCGCTTGTTGTCCTTGGCGCCGCCTTGGTCGTTCCTGCCAATTACCTGTGGATGGTCGCCATTCTTTCAGTCGGACTGATGGTGAGCCATGTGCGTTTCGCCCATTTCGGCCGGGTCATTCTGAAACAGATTCCTAAACCGCTGTTTTTTCTGGCCAGCGCCGCCATCATTCTCGCCATTGCCTTTATCATCAAGACCAGGAATGTCCAGATGTTCGGTTTCCTGATCCTCAGTGCGGTGCTGCTGTACATGATCGCCGGGAGAAAATGGCTTCAGTCAAACCAGCGGTAATCTGAGACGGGTTCCCGGGGGCGGTTTTTTCTAGGCCATTTGATTTAACTGAGAGAGGCAGCTACGGCCGCCGAGGGGTCCAGCGCCGGGATGTCGCCCTCGATTGTTGTCAGGCATCGGCTTTTTGTTAAAGCGACTGGCGGGGGGGCAGGGTGAATATCTCAGTTCCGGGTGAATGACCAGAATTCGGGGGAGAGCATAGCCAGGAAGGGGATCAGTTCGAGGCGGCCGACGATCATGTCGATGGTGAAGATAACCTTGGTGGCCAGGTGCAGGTTGCCGAAACTGCCCATCGGCCCAATCTCCCCGAAACCCGGTCCGATGTTACCGATAGTCGCCGCTGTGCCGACAAAACCGACGGCCGCGTTCTGTTCGATCATGGTCACGGCAAAGCCGGAGACGAGCAGGAGCACCAGGTAAAAAAGGAGAAAGCTGAGCATCTGGCGCTGGATATCTTCCTGAATGGTGACCCGGTCGATCTTGATCGGCAGGATGGCCCTGGGGTGAACAATCTGATCGATTTCCCGGATCAGAAATCGCGCGACGAAGAGCACTCGAACAACCTTCACCCCGCCGCCGGCCGAGCCGGCACAGCTGCCGGTAAGCATAACGGCAAATAAGACCGCCTGGGCCGGGACCGTCCAGAGAGCAAAATCGGCCGAGGCGAAGCCGGTGGTGGTGATGATTGACGACACCTGAAACATACTGTCGCGAAGACTGGCCGAGACAGTACCACCGGGCATCCTGAACAGGAAATAGGCGAGGAGCAGGGAGGTGGCAGCGATTATCGTCAGGTAGAAGCGGAACTCGTCATTGGTGATGAGAGGCTTGGCTTTGCCCTTGATAAAGCATTTGTATTGCAGCGCGAAATTGGTGCCGGCCAGTACCATGAACAGGGTGGTGATCCAGGTGACGGCCGAACTCTGGTAGCCCATGATCGACAGCGGGTGGGGCGAAAAGCCGCCAGCGGCCATGGTCGAGAAGGAATTGCAGACGGCATCGAAGAGCGGCATGCCGGCAATGACCAGACAGAGCACCTCGAGCACGGTGAGCAGCAGGTAAATAAGCCACAGCGCTTTGGCGGTATGGGTGATGCGCGGAGTGAGCTTATCCTCGGTGGGTCCGGGCGCTTCGGCAAAGAAAATTCTGCGGCCGGCGACCCCGAACTGAGGGAGAATGGCGACGAACAACACGATGATCCCCATGCCGCCCAGCCACTGGGTAAGGCTGCGCCAGAAGAAAAACGGTCGGGGGTAGAGGGAAAAATCGGTGAGGATCGTCGCCCCGGTCGTGGTGAATCCGGAGACCGACTCAAAGTAGGCGTCAACCGGAGAAAGGCCGAAAAAGAGATAGGGTATGGCGCCGATGGCTGCCGTGACGATCCAGGTCAAAGTAACGATCAGCAGCCCTTCGTTATGGCGCATCGAATCAAAATTCTTGCAAAAACGACCGTGCCAGCGACAAAGCAGGCCGAGCGCGAAGGAGAAGGCGGAGGCGGCGAGAAAGGGCAGGGCCGAGCGGTAATCACCTTCGATGGCGGCAACACCAATGGGCAAAAGGACGATGCCCCCGAAAACGAGGAGGATTATACCGAGAGCGCTGGTGATGAACGGGGAGGTCATGCGAAAAAGAATTCCTTGATTTTCTCGGAGTCTTCCTTCATGCTGAAAATTTTCAGCCGATCCCGGGCCTGGAGGGAGTTTTCCCCATTGGGAATGATCACCTTATGGCCCCTTATGATCACCCCGATGATGGCGTTGACCGGGAGTTGCATGTTCTTGATGCGGATTTCCTGGAAGGTATCCGGTAGAGTCAGGCGCAGCACCTCGCCTTTGCCTCCTTCGATCAGGGCGATAACATCGACCTTTTGGGCCTGGATTCGGTTCAGCACCTCGGTCAGAGCCGAGGCCTTGGGCGATACTACCACATCGATACCGACATGTTCGAACAGCTCGTAATTCTGAATATTGCCGACTCTGGTGACGATCCGTCTCGAGCCGAGCTGTTTGATCAGCAGAGAACAGAGGAGGTTTTTCTCATCGTTGTCGGTGGTGCAGATACAGGCGTCCGCCGCTGCGATCGCCTCACTCTCCAGCAGCTCAAGGTCGGTGCCGTTGCCCTGGAGTACCAGGGTCTTTTTCAGTGAATCGGCAAGAAAGGCGCAGCGCTGCGGGCTCTGCTCGATCAATTTGACTTTAATCCCGGTGCGTTCCAGTTTCTCCGCGAGCATAAAGCCGACGCTGCCGCCGCCGATGATCGACACGGTTTTGACCTTGCGGTCATGTTTGAAAAAGTCGGCTGCCAGCGTATCGAGAGCCATGCTGGTGCCGATGAAAACCACCTTGTCATGCAGCCGAATGGTTGTCGCGCCGTTGGGGATAAAAAGCTTGCCGTCGCGGGTAATGCCGGGAATGAGGACGTTCTTCGGAAAATGGCAGTCTTTGATCGTTTTGTCGACGATGGTCGAGTTTTCCTTGATCCGGTATTCAAAAAGCTTGGCCTTGCCGCCTGCCAGGAATTCGACGTCAAGCGCTTCCGGCACGGAAATTATTCGAAAGATATCTTGGGTAAGGAGCTGTTCCGGCCAGATTATCGAATCGATATCATAGCGGGTCTGGTATTGGTTATGGGTGATCGAGGAGAAATTTTTATAAAGGGCGGCTTTAGCGATGAAGCAAATGGTTTCGGTGTCGGCAATCTTTTTAATGGTCCAGCAGGCGACGATATTGGCTTCATCGATTGTTGAACAGGCGATGAACAGATCGGATTTTTCCGCTTCGATTTTTTCCAGGACAGCGATATCTCCACCGCTTCCCTCGACGATGCTGACATCCAGGTTGCCGAATTTATCACTGAGCTCCCCGCTGTCGTGAAGAATCGTGATGTTATGCTGCTGGTGGAGCCGGGCGGCCACCAGATAGCTGAACTCAGTTGTCCCGTAGATCAGAATATCCATAAAAACGGCGAAAAGGATGGCGAAGGACAATAATCGGGTAGGAACGACCGGAGGAAGCCGGGGCAACCCGCGAACAACCGATAATGGCTGGTAAACATACCATTGTTCGACCGTAGAAGCATTATGAATTTTTGGTCAAGCCGGGGACCGATCCCAGAATTACCTTGTGCAAATGAGTAATATCAGGTACGATGCTGTTGTTAGACACTCATAGCACATTCTTTTCTCGTTATCTTACGCTGTAGCTTCGTGAGTTTTGATACCTTAAAAGTTTTTGCTGAAAAATTAAAACAAGGACGCCAGCTTGAAACTTTTTATAGGTAGCCTGCCTTATAATATCACCGAACCCGAACTCTCTGAACTTTGTGGTCAATTTGGCAGTGTCGTCAGCGCTAAACTCGTTATCGATCAGTTTTCCGGTCAATCCAAGGGATTTGGTTTTGTCGAGATGTCCACCAGATCGGAAGGCCATAAGGTGATGGAGGGCGTCAACGGAAAAGAATACAAGCACCGCACCTTGGTTTGCAACGAGGCGAAACCGCAAGTAAAAAAGGGTTCACGACGGAGATGACCACCTTCCCGTAACGGCCAATGACCATCAGACCCGACAGTGTATCGATGCTTTTCACAAGCCTGCCGATTTTTCTTCAACCTCCTCTTGGAAACATTCGCGATGAGTTCTAGTCAAGAGCTGGGGGTTTTAAGTCACCAATATACAATTACTGAAGTATCGATGCGATACATTCAGTTTGTTCACAATGGTTCCTTTATGGAACCAACCACACAACTGTGCGACGTTGTCGCATAATGCACAAGGAGTAGTTACAATGGCTGAAGGAACTGTAAAATGGTTTAATGATTCTAAAGGTTTTGGTTTTATCGAGCAAGATGGCGGCAAGGATGTATTCGTACATCACACGGCTATCAAAGCAGAGGGCTTTAAGTCTCTCCAGGAGGGTGAGCGGGTGACTTTCGATGTGGTCGAAGGCGCTAAAGGTCCGGCCGCGGCAAATGTCGTCAAACGCTGATTTAAAACCGCGTTAAAATATCTTCACCCCTGCCTCCCGGCAGGGGTGAAAAGATAGTCGACAATTCCCCTGCATAACGGATTGTTCCCAAGCACTGGCAGTAGGTCACCGACCTTGATCCTCGTGGTCTTAGAGAAGTGACGGCAGAATAACGATCCGTTTTTTCACCCTTGGTCTTACGGGACCAGTCTTTCTTATATTTCTTTTGCGGCAGCCCTGATTGTCGCTGTTCTGCATGCTAGCAACGCAGCGGCAGGATGATGAGGAATTCAGTGTGCACTCCCCGGTATCGACTCTATCGGCAATGCGGTGGATGCCTGCAAGAGTCTGTTCGGCACCCGTGCCAGTCTCCCGCCACAGGAATGCCAAGTCGATCGCTTCGGCCGATGGCGCGATTTCCCGGATCTCAGCAGTAAAGCTTCCGGATGCCGAATCGGTATTGGACTAACCGGCCGTAGTGTACCTGCATGGTCTGCAGGTCTGTCAAGAGCTGCTTGAAGAACTGGGTGTTGCTGAGGATCTCCTGGATAGGAGATTTGATTTCGTGGGCCACCCCAGCCGCCAGGGTGCCGATCGATTCTAGCCGCTGAGCCTGGCGAAGCTGATGTTTTACCGAGCAGTTCGGCGGGGGAATAGCCGGTGAGCCTGGAGAATGCCGGGTTGAAATAGATGATCTTGCCGGCCGGGGACAATTGACTCGGCAGCGCTTTCCGGTTTTTTTAACGCCGGAGGCAGGCACTCATTACCAGCCTCCGGCGTGTACAAAGTCGGGAATCTCCGGAAAATCGTGGTCCGTCAGTTGAAGTCCCGGCGTAACTGCTTTTTGTTGATCTTGCCGACACTGGTCTTGGCGATTTGCTCAACGATCAGGACTTTCTCGGGAATTCCGTATTTAGGAAGAGCACCCTGGTC
>JBBRGP010000017.1:0-17538 GCA_038224105.1 Desulfobulbales bacterium
CGCCGGTGGTCCCGCGGCTGTCGGCGAGAGGGCAGACATCGCCCCTGCCGTCCAGGTGACCGCGACCCCGCCGGAGACATTGCCACCGGGAGAGGCACGCGGCCCGATCCCCTCTCTGACACCGACCACGATCGTTCTCAGGTTGGCCCCGAACTCCCTGAAATTGACGACGGAGGCGGATAAAGAGTTTGCCCGGGTCCTGATAAAGCTCAGATCATCCCCCGGGGCCAAGGTCCTGATCAAGGGCTTTGTCTCCGCCTCCACCCATTCCCCGGAGAATACCAGGCTGTCACTGGAGCGGGCCGCCAATGTTCAGAAAATGCTGATTGCCGGCGGCATTGCCAAAGCCAGGACCCAGGTGCAAGGCATGGGAATTCAGGACCCCATTGCCTCCAACCAGACCAGCGATGGGCGGGAAAAAAACCGTCGGGTGGAAATTGTCCTGTTTGATGGCGGACGGTGATTAGCGGCATGGGGAGATTCGACCGCCGTCTCGTTGCCGCCCAGATATTTCCAGGAGTCGTGATTCCAACCGGCCGTAGTTACGGTCCAGATCGTGACACAGGCGGACATGTTTTCCGGCAGCGCCGGCGAGGTTGCGGCGCAGCTCGGGGTGTTCGATAAGGCTCTGGATGTCCGCTGAAAACCGATCGACCTCGGCTGCCGGGGAAAGCAGCCCGGTTTGGCCATGAACGACCGCCTCGGCCGCGCCCCAGTCACAGCAGGCGACCACCGGCAGGTTGCAGGCTTGGGCCTCGAGGTACACCATGCCCAGCGATTCTTCGATACCGGGAAAGGCAAAAAGGTCCGCCGCACTGTAATACCGGTACATTTCTTGGCGAGGTATTTTACCGAGAAAAAGCACCTGGTCGGCGAGGAGGAGAGCTGCTTTTTTCTCGAGAAGGGAGCGGCAGCTGCCGTCACCGGCGATGATTAGCCTAAGAGGCAAGCCATTGCGCCGCAGCTCGGCACACGACTCTATCACCTGGATGAGCCCGGCGGTTTTCACGCCCGGGCGCATCATCGCGGCGGTCATGACCACCGTTTCCCCGGCGATCCGCCAGCACTGTCGCAGATTTTTCCGCCAATCCACGGCAAAGACAAAAAATCGGGGGTGAATGCCCGGAGCAATATAGGAAAGACGGGGTTCCGGCAACAGTCTTTGGAGATTGGCAAAATCGCCCTTTTTATTAGCAAAGACATGATCGGCGGTGAGCAGAACCCTCCGGTTGAGCAGAAAGCCGGGCAGGGTGGTGAGGTGTCGCCGCCGTTTCGTCGAGTAGATTCCTTGGAAAATGGCATAGGGGATGCCGAGCTTCCGGCTGCAGGCGCTGCCGAGGAGATCCGGCGCCTTATAGTAGGAATGATAACTGAGCCAGAGGTCGGGTCTCGAGTCCCGACAATGCTTAAGAACCCTGCTTTTTTCCCGGAGCAGGCGCAGCAGCGCCAAGGGTCGATAATAAATCCATCGACAGCGGAGCCTGCTGACCAGTTCGATGGCGTGTTCCTTACCCTGCAAATGTTCATACAGTTCGGTGCCGATAACCAGATCGCCGGAAGGATTGTGGTGGCCCATCGGTTTAAACGGCATATAGTAGGCGATCTTCATTTATCTGTATTTGCGTGGGAAAAAGGGTGAGAGCGATTGCATTGGCGCAGGAAACCAGATATTTTCAAACTTTGCATGGTATTTATCTTTTCCTGCCTCTTTGGAGAGCGCAATATGGGGACGGCCTGGCGGAAATCGCCCTCGGTCCCCGGGACAGGAGCGTGAAATGGTGCCGACACCCCGTCTTGATATCCTGATCTATGCCCATGACGGCCGCGGTCTCGGCCATGCCAGCCGCAGTATCGGCGTGGGAATGGCCTTGCGACGCCTTTTCCCGAAGCTGAAGGTACTGCTGGTAACCGGCTGCCGCTTGTCCCAGGAACTGATCGGCGCCGCCCCCCTCGACTGGCTGAAACTTCCATCCTATGAAACCCAGGTCGTCCAGGGCAAATCCCGGGGGATAGCCGGCAAATCGAGGTATTCCGACGATGAGCTCGGCTGGCTTCGGGCGAGGCAGCTGGCGGATCTTTTGGCGCTGTACCGGCCGCGCCTGGTTCTCGTCGATCACACCCCGCAGGGTAAGCATAAGGAACTGGTGCCGGCGCTGGCAGCCGGAGGCGGCGGGAAAACCGATACCATTTGGGTACTCGGCGTCCGGGGGGTAGTGGGGGCGGTGGCGCAGGCAAGTTCCGAGCTGGCCGCCGCGATGTTTTCCGAGCATTATCACGCCCTGCTCTGGTATGGGGACAGCACGGTGCTTGGTCCATCTCATTGCCGGCTGTTGCGGCAACAATATGGTGCCGATCCGGTGGAATGCGGCTACGTCCTGCGTCTTGCCGAGTTTGCCTTCTGGAATGATCAGTGGCCAGTGGCCGCGACGCCGCTGGCCGGAACCATCGCCATCCCGTGGCTGGGCGAGGGTAGTCGCGGCTTTCTTGCCCGATTGGCCGAGGCGTTGACCAAGATCCCGGCATCTTTCGGGCGCTGGAACATCTTCATCGACACCGCTGCCGACCCCAAGCTTGCCAGGGCGGTCGGGGAGCTTTTTCACGGCATCAGCCACTGCCGGGTCGAGCCACCCGGATCCGGTTATGTCCGATCCCTGCTCCATTCGAAGTCCGCCCTGGTGTATGGCGGCTATAACAGTCTCATGGACATTCTTCACACCCGGCTTCCGGCCCTCGTGGTTCTCAGGGAGATGGCCGATGAGGAGCAGCAGATTCACGTCGGCAGGCTCACTGCGATTGATGGCGTCAACATCGCTGTGGTCTTAGAATCCCAGGTGACGGCGGATGAGCTGGCCGGCCGGCTGCTTGCTAATCTGCACAAGGAGAAGGAAGTTTCCGTGCCGATCATGATGGAAGGGGCGGCAACCGCGGCCCGGTTTCTCCACCGCCTTCTATCCTGAACCGGGCGGCAGCGGGCTCTCCCTTATTCAAGGAAAAGGTGGGGGGCGGGATGGCTTTCGATCAGGAGTTCCTGAAGGCGGCATCGGCGATCTTGCCGAGAAAAACCTTGGTGCAGATCAGCACGTTTCGCGGGCTGTCGCCGGCCTGGATTCGCAGCAGTCCCTCTCTGATGATGATCTTCTTTAATAATTCCCGGCCATTCGACTGATTGTAATACATATCCGAATCGAGGATATCCTTGATATTTTCGCTCTCTACCCGGTCGATGATCAGCTGGACCCCGAGATTTAGAAACGGATCCTTAATCTGCACGAGCTCATTCTCCAGGGCGAGTAACCCCTGTTTGGTTACCACCTCCGATAATTTTTTCAGCTGGAGGATGAGGGGGACCAGGGTTTCCTGGTCCTCAAAACTGCATGAGGCCTTAGCGGCCAGGGCTAAATCGCGTATCATATACCTCCTGGGTGAGGGGCTAGGGTGACCTGGGTTGCTCTCACGGCAAGTCATGGGCTTGGCATGAGTGTCCTGGTGAAAATCTCCTGAGTGCAGCCGCCGCGGTTATCTTTTCCATTCAGGTCTGCGGCCGGCGCCGCCAACAAAATCTCAGAAAAGCGCAGCATAGCGCAGAAAGTGGGCCGGCGTCAACGCCAACAAAAGAAAAAGGTAAACCGGGGTTGCCTTGGCCCTGGAAGGGGGGAAGAAAATGCAAATGATTATTATTGTTCTTGACGCTCGCTCCAGTTATTGGGTATTGTTAAAAAATGAACACCCTGTTCCGGTTCGTGGTTCAAAAGAGCGGCGAGGAAAGCCTGGAGTTACCGGATGCTTTGTCCACACCGCCGCGACCAGGTTGCCGGGAGTTCGGGAGAGAGCCCTATGGCATCGCCAAAGTTTCTGAAAATTTACCGTTTTTATCGTGACGGCTTTCGGCAGATGACTGTCGGCAGGACTCTGTGGAAAATTATCTTCATCAAGCTGATTATCATGTTTGTCATTTTGAAGCTGTTCTTTTTTCCTCATTTTCTCAATACCAATTTCGCAACCGATCAACAAAGGGCCGACCATGTTCTGTATCAATTGACGGGTTTGGCAGGAAATAAATAAATACGGAGGGTGTGGTAATGGGTGAAATGGATCTGGGCATGGTGAACTGGGCGCGGGCGCAGTTCACCCTGACGGCGATGTATCACTGGCTGTTTGTCCCGATAACCTTGGGGCTGTCGTTTCTCTGCGCTTTTTATGAGACGATTTATGTGCGTACCGGCAAAGAAGAATGGAAGAGACTGACCAGGTTCTGGATGACCTTGTTCGGAATCAATTTCTCCATTGGCGTAGCAACCGGGATCATCCTCGAATTTCAGTTTGGCACCAACTGGTCCAACTATTCCTGGATGGTTGGTGACATTTTTGGCGCTCCGCTAGCCATTGAGGGAATTTTCGCCTTCTTCATTGAAGCAACATTTTTTGCGGTGATGTTCTTCGGGTGGGAACGAACCTCCAAAGGCTTTCATCTTTTTTCCACCTGGATGGTGGCCATCGGCGCCAATCTCTCGGCGTTGTGGATTCTTATCGCCAACGGCTGGATGCAGTATCCCGTCGGCATGGCCTTCAATCCGGATAATGCCCGGTTTGAGATGCAAAATATCTGGGAGGTGGTTTTTTCTCCGGTAGCGGTGGCCAAGTTTACCCATACCACCAGCTCCAGCTTCGTCGTCGGGGCGCTTTTTGTTATTGCTGTCTCCTCCTTCTATCTGCTGCGGGGATGGCACATCGACATGGCCAAAAAGTCCATTGTGGTGGCGTCGGTGTTCGGCCTGCTGGCCAGTCTTTTCACCGCCTTTACCGGCGATGAATCGGCATACGTCAATGCCTCCACCCAGCCGATGAAGCTTGCCGCCTACGAGGGTTTGTATGAGGGTAAAAAAGGGGCGGATATTGTCGCCTTCGGCATACTGAACGGCGACAAGAAGATCGGTGACGGACAGAATCCGTTCGCCTTCGAGATTTCGATCCCCAAGGGTTTGGCGCTGATGGCCAAGCGGGAATTGAACGGTTTTGTCCCCGGCATCCATGACCTTGTCTATGGCAATAAAGAGCAGGGGATCATGCCGGTGACCGACAAAATGAGCAGAGGCAAGGCTGCCATCGCCGATCTGACCGCCTATAAAGCGGCAGGGAAGGCGGGCGACGAACCGGCCAAGGTTGAGGCGCTGCAGAGGTTCAAAGGTAATCAGGAGTACCTTGGTTTCGGCTATCTCGACAAGCCGGAAGAGGTAGTGCCGCCTGTTGCCTCAACCTACTATTCCTTTCACTTTATGGTGTATGTCGGGACTTTCCTGATCCTGTTGCTGGTGCTCTTTTTACGGGCGGTCTTCACCAACAGACTGGCGGAAAGCCGATGGCTGCTGCGTCTTGGCGTGGTCTCATTTTTCCTCGCCTACCTTGCCTCGGAGTTTGGCTGGGTGGTCGCCGAAGTTGGCCGGCAACCCTGGGCAATCCAGAATATGTTGCCGGTAAAAATGGCAACTACCAATATTGCCGCCGGTCATGTCCAGGCAACCTTCTTAATTTTCTTTGTCTTGTTTGCTGTGCTGTTGCTCGCGGAAATCAAAATTATGCTTAAGCAGATCAAAATAGGACCGGAGGGCGCGTGATATGATCGGGAAGCTGGATATTGTAACATTGCAGCAAATTTGGTGGATTCTCTGTGCGGTAGTAGGGTCACTTTTTCTCTTTCTCACCTTTGTTCAAGGAGGGCAGACTCTCCTGTGGCAGGTGGCGAAAGATGACCGGGAAAAATCCCTTATCATCAACACCCTCGGCCGCAAATGGGAGTTGACCTTTACCACCCTGGTGCTTTTTGGCGGGGCGCTGTTTGCCGCTTTTCCAAAATTCTATGCCACCAGTTTCGGCGGGGCATACTGGGTGTGGATGCTCATTCTCTTTACTTTTATTGTCCAGGCGGTGAGTTATGAGTTTCGCAAAAAACCGAACAACCTGCTTGGAGCAAAGGTCTATGAACTTTTTCTCTTTATCAACGGTTCCGTCGGAATCCTGCTGATCGGGGCGGCGGTCGGGACTTTTTTTACCGGATCGAACTTCACCCTCAATGGTTTCAATCAGGTAACCTGGACCAGTCCGCTTCGAGGACTTGAGGCTGCTTTCTCACTGTTTAATCTGTCACTCGGACTCTTTCTGGTCTTCAATGCCCGGGTTTTGGGCGCTATGTATCTGGTGAACAGTATAAATTTTGCCGGGGTTCCCGAGTTGGAAGCAAGGATCAGGAAATCCTGTCTCACCAGTTTTCTCCTGGCCCTGCCGTTTCTGCTCTACGTCGTGGCGAGCCTCCTGCTCATGGACGGTTTTGCGACCGATAAAAGTGGTGTGGTCAGTATGGAGGCGCATAAATATCTCAACAACCTGCTGGCTATGCCTGTCGCTCTCGGATTGCTTCTGGTTGGCCTGGTTGTCGTCATCCTCGGAGTGACGCGAACCGGTCTGGCAACCGCCACCACCGGCATCTGGTTCGGTGGTCCGGGCACGGTGCTGGTCGGGTTGGCGATCTTTTTTACCGCCGGTTTCAACGATACGCCGTTTTATCCGTCCAAGGCGGATCTGCAGTCGAGCCTGACTATTTATAATGCCTCGTCCAGCCATTACACCCTGACGGCGATGACGTATGTGGCCCTGTTCATTCCCGCCGTTCTCGCGTATGTCGCCTTTGTGTGGCGGCAAATGGATTCGCGGAAGATTGATAGTCGGGACCTCGCCGATAAGAAAGCGTATTGATGGGACAAAATACAAGAAAAAACCTTGAGGAGTGGAGTATGGCTGGAATATTACTGATCGGTTGGATCGTGTTGATCGTTGTGTCCTACAAGGCAGCGGTTGCGGTCTTGGTTAAAACGAATAACCTTTAGAGGAAGAGTCGGCACCCCCACCAGAGCATCTGCAGCGTCAGAAAACCATACAGCCCGGCAATGACATCATCCATCATGATCCCTATGCCGCCGTGGATATTTTGGTCAACCCAGGAAACCGGGAACGGTTTGCCGATATCGAAGATCCGAAAGAGCAGGAAACCGAGAATCCAGGCCAAGGGGTGCGGGGGGGCGGCGATGAGGGTGATGAACATGCCGAGGAATTCGTCGATGACGATGCAGCCGTCGTCGGGGCAGTCGAGAATTTTTTCGGCGGAGCCTGAGACAAAAAAGCCGAGCACGAATACCAGTCCGAGGGCCAGTGCATACATCGGCAGCGGCAGATCCTTGAGGTACAGCCAGGGGACAAAAGCGGCCAGAGATCCCCAGGTGCCCGGGGCCTTGCCGATTTTTCCCACATACAGTCCGGTGGCCAGGGCCATTATCAGTCGGGTCATGGCTCTTTTGACCCGTTGCATCGCACTTCGTGGTAGACCTCCGGCAGAGGCACTTGGTGCTGTCGGGCTATCCTGCGGCATTCCTCATATTCCGGATAGATTGCTGTTCCCCGCGGAGTAAGCACTTTTTTCGCCGGAATCGCTCCCCACCTGGTGGCAACCGCAACCGTTTCACGGGGTAAGGTTCGTCGCTCTTCTCTTCTGAAGCGAAGGCCGATGGCGGTGGTCTCGGTGAGAATCGTCTCCTTCAGGGCGTGGGCGTAGGCCGGGGTGCCGATGACCTGGAGAGCAAAACCCGGTCGCCCTTTTTTCGTGTGCATCGGAGTCAGTGTCACATCGAGAGCCCCCCTGGCAAAGAGCAAGTCGGTGAGGTGGGGGAAGCCCTCCGGACTCCAGTCGTCAATATTTGTCTCGATCACCTCTACGACCTGACTTTCGACAATTTCCACACTCTCGCCAATGATCAGCCGCAGCAGATTCGGCTGGCCGTTGCTGAGAATGTGGCTGCCGGCGCCGTAGCCGGTGGTGGTGATGGTGAGCGGCGGCAGGGGACCGAAGCTGTCGGCCAGGGTGGCAATCAGGGCGGCCCCGGTCGGGGTGACCAGTTCCTGCCGGAGATCGACACCGTAGGTGGGTATGCCATGGAGCAGTTCGCAGACGGCCGGTGCAGGCAACGGCAAGAGACCATGGGCGCATTCGACAAAACCATGACCGGTAGGCAGGGGCGACGAGACCAGTCGGCGAATCTCAAGCTGGTACAGGCCGAAGACGACACCGACTACGTCGACAATGGTGTCGAGAGCACCCACTTCATGGAAATGGACCTGCTCCATGGCGATTCCGTGAACTTTGGCTTCAGCCCTGGCCAGGGCCAGAAAGACCTCGCCGGCCTTGGCGATCACCACTTTATCCAGATCGCTTCCCTCGAGCAGGGCCAGAATGGCCGGCAAGGTGCGTAGATCCTGGCGTCGGTCGCTGTTGACGGTTACCTTGATACAACCGATGGCATGGTCATTCTCCTCGCTGATGCGCAGGTCAAGATCCGTCAGGCCCAGTTTGGCAAGTTCTCCGACCAGGAGTTGCCGGTCAAGACCGGCATGGAGGAGGGCACCGAGCAGCATGTCGCCACTGATCCCTGAGAAACAGTCGGTGTAGCCGATGCGGCAGGAAGTTCTAGTCGTCACGTTGGTCCGCACCGCGGCTTATCGACCAAGGAGGGTGCCGGCGGGGATAGCATGGCCGCACAGGAAGGCCTCGACGGTCATCCGTTTTTTCCCCTCCGGCTGGAGTTCTTTGATCAGGAGGACGTGTCGGCCACAGGCCACAAACATTCCCTGTCGGTCAACTCGAAGTACCGTGCCGGGCTGGGTTGTGCTCACCTGGTAGACGACCTCCGGTCGAAAGAGCTGGAGGCGGCAGGAGTCGAGAAAGCAGAAGGCGGAGGGCCAGGGATCAAGCCCCCGGATGAGGCAGGCAATTTCCAAGGCATCCTTGTTCCAGTCGATGAGGCCATCATCCTTCTCCAGCATCGGTGCCAGGGTTGCCTGACCGTGATCTTGAGGTACCGGCGAAATGCTTCCTTCTTTCAAGCCCTTGATCGCTTTCACCAGGGTTTGGCCGCCAAGCCTGGCGAGTTTCTCCATAAGGCTGCCGGCGGTTTCTTCGGGATCCGCCTGGATTTTCGCCTTGAGCAGCATGTCGCCGGTGTCCATGCCTTGGTCCATCTGGATGATGGTTACCCCGACCTCGTTTTCGCCCCTGATAATCGCCCATTGCACCGGCGCTGCTCCGCGATAGCGGGGGAGGAGTGAGCCGTGGACATTGATGCAGCCCATCGGGGCCAGTTCCAGAAGGGACGGCGGCAGGATCCGGCCGTAAGCGGCAACGACAATCAGATCGGGCTGGTAGCTGAGCAAGCCGTTACGATATTCCTCGGTTTTGATTTTTACCGGCTGGAGCACGGGAATGCCGACCGCTTCGGCAAGCATCTTGGTCGGCGTTGGACTGACCTTCTTACCTCGGCCTTTCGCTCGGTCCGGTTGGCTGACAACCGCCACCACCTCGTCCGGTCCATCGATCAGTGCCTGAAGATTTGCGGCAGCAAAATCGGGGGTGCCCATGAATATTATGCGCAACGGTTCAGTTGTCATTATGATACCTGCTCCTCCATCAGTCTCTGTTTCACCTTCTTTTTGTACAGGCTCCTTTTCAGAGGGCTGAGATGGTCTATAAAGAGAATCCCGTTCAGATGGTCGATTTCATGCTGCATGACTACGGCAAAACGGTCTTCGGCGACCAACTTGTGGGTCTGCCCCTGCAGATCCTGGTAGGACACCGTCACCGTCTTATGCCTTTTGACGATGGCGGTGAGATCGAGGACACTCAGACACCCTTCTTCGTCGAACTGGGTGCCATCATGGGCGGTTATCTCCGGGTTGATCAGAGGCATATATTGCTGTTCCCCCTCCCTGTGTCTGGAGATATCGACGACAATCAGTTTCACCGCTTGACCGATCTGCGGTGCCGCCAGGCCTATCCCCGGGGCATCGTACATGGTCTCCGCCATATCCCGCGCCAGCTGTGCCAAGGCATCGTCAAAAACGGTAATCGGTGCTGTTTTTTGCCGTAAAACTGGCTCGGGGTATTTATATATTTTATGAATGGTCATTTACGTCTTTTCGTTTCGGTGATTGGTCAGTCATAGGGCCCGCAGACTGTGGGTAATGTACCATAGTGGCTTTTTTTCCGCCATGGTTAGAAAGATAAGCACCGCGGCGATGGATGGTAGTGGACTTTTGAGAGCAGATACCGGCCGGCGGTCGGGAGGGGGCGGCAGCGGTGAAAAACGGCATAGAGAGGTCGCCAAAAAAATGTCGGCTGCGCTTTGTCGACCCCGGCAATAGCCCTTGAAAGGCCTTGACTTATAGATCGAAGTATTGTGTCATGAAAACGCCCTTCGAGCCTGATTGCAGATCGGTCCGGGGGCAGGTCAGGGATGCTGTGCCGCCATGGAATATGGTCACGGCAGGATCGGATATTTCATGACTCACGGATTGATTATGGACCTTTTTTTTCCGGTCATCGGTTACCTGGTGGGGGCCGTCCCCTTCGGCCTGATCATCGGCAGGCTGGCTGGCACCGATGTGCGCAAGGAGGGAAGCTGCAACATCGGAGCCACCAACGTCAGCAGGGTGCTCGGTAAAAAACTTGGCTTTCTCACCTTGGTCTGCGACTGTCTGAAAGGCTTGCTGCCGATGGCGTTGGCCGGGCTTTATCTGTCCGAAACGGCCAACAGGGAACAGGTTGTCGCGCTTACCGGGCTACTGGCCGTGGTCGGTCACATGTTCCCCGTCTATCTGCGATTTAACGGTGGCAAAGGGGTGGCGACCGGGCTGGGGGTTTTTTTGTACTTCTCGCCTCTGGCCATCGCCATCGGCCTGGCGGTTTTTTTGGCCGCCGTGGGTCTCACCGGCTTTGTCTCCGTCGGTTCTCTCCTCGCCTCTGCCCTGATCCCCTTATTGCTTTATCTGCTGGGGGCGGCAAAGACCACTGTCTGGGCAGCGACGATCATTGCCCTGCTGATCTGGGGCAAACACCACGAAAATATCAACCGGCTGCTGCATGGCCGGGAAAAGACCTGGAAAAAGGGCAAGACCGAGAAAGTATGACCTTGTGGCGCCGCGGGGGTGAGCCACTCCTACGATCGGTGGATCAGGCTGCCGTTTTTTTTTCGGTAAGATCGGCAAGAAGAACCTCCGCTTCCGCCAGAGTTTTGGCGTACATCGGTTGATAGCCGGGGGTTTCTCTTGAGAGTTTGGCTATTTGCTGAAAGATGATCTTCGCCTTTCCAACCACGCGGACCACCGGTCCCACCTGCTTTTCAACAAGGTATTGAGTGATTTTTTTGAAGGTATCGATGGCACCCAGATGACCGATACTCGCCTCGCTAAGATCGGTGATAACGGCGAACCCGGGCTGAAGGTCGGAGACACAGAAACGAATATCGGTATACAATCTGTCGGCGATTTTTTTAGGAATGGCGCCCCGCAGGGTAATGATCAATCTGTTGCGCTTGATCTCGGCGGTGACGGTGCAAGGGCTTTGGTCTTTTCCCATTGTTGATCCGAATAATCCCTTGTTGTTGTCGCGGCCAAGAGTTTGTCACCGAGGAAGCAGTTCCTGGCGGGTCGGAAAAAAATGATGAACCGGCCGATATTGGGGCTATTGGCGGCGAGATAATAACCCTGACGCTCCCGCCTTCACCAGTCATCGTTACAAACTCCAGCATTTTCGCGTTAGTAACGGCCTGATCTCCCTGCTGGTGTTCTCCTTCGGCGGACGATTTTTTACGATTATAGCGCATTTGCCGAGGGAATTTCCAGGTTCCTTCGGCTTTATTATCGTCACTCCCTCAACTTCTCTCACCAAGACGAAGACTATCAGGAGCTTATCTTGGAAATAAAATCTGGGACATGTCCGTCTCCTGGCAACTGTGCCGGCTGTTGGCGTGGTCGTCGAATCGCGACGTTCTTTTATAGCCAGAATTCCGGATATCTCCGGCCCTTTGGGATATTGTTGACGATGAGGGCGACGAGGAGCATGACGCTTGCCCCCAAGGCGGCCGGCATCACGACATAGAGGTAGCCGAGTTGGTGGACGCTCTCACCGCCGATCACCGCGATCAGGGCTGTAGCGCCTCCCGGCGGATGGAGGGTCTTGGTGAGGTGCATCACGGCAATCGACGTGGAAACGGCCATGGCGGCCGCCAGCCAGGTTTCCCCACCCAGCCATTGGAAGGCGGTGACCCCGATAAAGGCGGAAAGGATATGACCCCCGAGCAGATTCCTCGGCTGGGCCAGGGGGCTGCGGATGGCGCCGTAGATGAGCACGGCCGATGCCCCGAACGAGCCGATGAGCATGAGCAGCCCGTTCTGATCAACGAGGCGGTAATGCAGTAGAGCAACCGCGGCGATGCCGATAAAGCTGCCAATCCACGACCAGAGCACTTCCAGCAGGCTCACCATCGGAGGGCTCTGACCGGTTCCTTTCATTTTTTGTAAGAATATCATAACAATCGGTTTCTATCGTGGAAAACAGTAGGAGTGGATAAGGTCGGTGCGAGTAACGATCCCGAGCGGCCTGCCATCCGCATCCACTATGGGCAGACGATTGATCTGTTTTTCTTTAAATAGGACCGATATAGCCCCCATGGTAATCTCGGGGCCGGCGGTGATGGCGGTCACGCTCATGATCTCCCGGATCGAGCGATTGCGCAGGGCGGTGGCCATGCAGCCTTTGTTCCGCAGGCAGTGGGCGATGATCTGCATGAACGACTGCGGCTTGCCAAGGCCCATCATGGCCAGGAAATCCTTCTCGGAGACCACGCCGACAACCCTGCCGTCGCCATCGATGACCGGGGAACCGGAAATCCGCTTGTCTGCAAGGAATGTGGCGGCTTGCTGCAGATCCAGCTCCTGGCTGAGACAGTGGACCGGCGCCGTCATGATCTCGCCGGCCCTTTGAGCCTGCAAAATGCGCTGGACCGCGTGGCTGTAGGCAATCTGGAAGACCTCTTTGAAATCGCCGGGACTGATATCGATATACCCCTGGATCTCCTTCATCGCGGCGAGGATATCCACATCAGCAATATCTACCGGCTGGCAGAACTTTTCATCGATGTCATTCATGACCCTTCCTCCTCTCTTTTTTTGGTGAAGATTCGACGTACTTTTATCTAAGCATAATAGATCAGGCTGTGGTTTGACTTAGATCAAACAGGAAGGAAATGTCGTGACGGCAGATCCGGCGGTCCGGCGATCATTCCTGGAGGATGGCGGCGATCAGTTCTTCCCGTTTTTGTTTGGAGAGATAGGGGGTCATGCGGACATCAAGGATTTTAGCCTCACGGCTTCGCTTATGTCGTACTGCTTCCTCGATAAAGGCGCTGAGATCGTCGATTTCACAGGGTTTGGACAGATAATTGAAGGCACCCTGCTTGATCGCTTCAACCGCTGTGTCGACGGTGGCCTGCCCGGTCAGCATGATGATCTCGAGGAGAGGATTACCATTTTTCATGGCTTTCAGAGTGTCGATTCCATTCATGCCCGGCATCGCAATGTCAAGAACGACTATCTCGATGGATCGGTCACTCTCCAGTACTTTCAGGGCCGTTGCGCCATCCAGGGCAGTTTTCACCGCATACCCTCGTTTGCCGAGGCGCTGGGCGAGGATTTCGGTAAAGTCCCGTTCGTCATCAACGACAAGGATGGGGATGGGTGCCACGGGAGTTCCACCATCGCAAAGGGGTGACCGCCGATATGGTGAGGCGCAGCGTATGAACGCTACCCGTCACCGCCAAGTGTTGCTGTGTCATTATAATGTATTTATCATTTCTTCCCACACCGCTGCAACCCGGGCTCTACTCTTTCGTCGATGGATCGCTGTTTTTTCCCGATATTCCGGCATAACAGGCCCGTATTGCGGCAAGGTCCCGATCGGCATCCCTGGTTGGGGCGAAGGTTGATAAAAAGCCGCCGACCTTACGCTGGTAGTCGAGAAAGGCGAGAGCGATGGGAATATTGGCGCCGCGGGCAATGCAGTAGAATCCGGTCTTCCATTTATCGACTTTTGCCCGGGCACTTTCAGGGGTGATGGCGACGACCAGATGGTCATTGGCGTTAAATGCGGCAATGGTTTCCGCCACAACATTGTTGTTGACTCGGCGATCGATCGGGATTCCCCCCAGCCACCGCATTATCGGCCCGCGCCACCTTTTAAACAGGGTGTCCTTGCCCATCCAGTGCATCTCGATGCGGTAGACAAAGGCAATCGCCAAGGCCAGAGGAAAATCCCAGTTACTGGTATGAGGCGCCCCGATCAAGACATATTTGGGTGTCGCCGGTGGCTGGCCTTGGAGTTGCCAGCCCGTTATTTTGAAACAGATCCGGCACAAAACCATCATAACCGGTCGGAGTATCGGGGTGGTGAAGATTGTATGCTGCACAAAGTCTCCCAGCTATTATTTTAGTATTTTAGCACTTTAGAATTTCATTTTGTGTTTTTCAGGGCTTTTTTCGCCCGTTTTTGGGTGAAAAGGTAGAGGTTTTCAACCTTCTTTCTCGCCCAGGGGGTCTTACGCAGGAAGGAAAGACTCGACTTGACCGAGGGATTGATGGTGAAACACTTGATGGCGATGCGTCGGCTCAATTCGCCCCAGCCATAGTGTTCAAACAGGCTGGTAACGATCTGTTCCAGGGTCACCCCTTGCAGGGGGTCTTTATGTTGTTGTTCACTCATTGGTTGGGTCAGTGTTATGGAGAAGGCGCAGGCCGCCTTCAAAGCAGCAATTACCGCAATCGGGAAAGCGGAAGCTCCTCAACAACCGTCGAGGAACCGCCAACCTGGTGGTGCTGAGGGTAGTGAGGAAGAGGCATTATACAAAAATGGCTGGCAAAGTCATGAGGATTTATGAAAACAGCAAGGAGAACTGCTATGGCCGCGAAAAAGATTCTTATGCTCGTCGGTGACGATGTCGAAGATTACGAAGTACTGGTGCCGTTTCAGGCGCTGTTGATGCTTGGTTATCAGGTCGACGCGGTATGTTCGGACAAAAAAGCCGGAGATTTCGTGCGCACCTCCATTCATGATTTTGAGGTGGATAAGACCTACAGTGAGGTCTTGTCCACCGGCATCCTTCTTGCCAACTGCGCCATCGCCGAGGGTCTGCGGACCTCCTGGCTGCCCTCCTATGGCGCTGAGATGCGCGGCGGCACCGCCAACGCCAGCATCAATATCTCCCATGAAACCATCGGCTCGCCGATCGTCTCCTTCCCCAACGTCCTGATGGTCATGATCCTGCCGTCGCTCGATGCCTTTGAAGACACGGTCCGGCCGGGAGGCACCATTTACGTCAACTCTTCCCTTGCCACCTGTAAGGTCCGCCGCGCCGATGTTGCCGCCTACCATATTCCGGTCAGCGATATGGCCAACGACCTCGGCGCCATCCACGTCGCCAGCGTCATTCTGCTCACCGTTTACGCCCTGATTTCCGGATCCATAACCATTGAAACCCTGGAGAAGGTCATTCCGCTGTCGCTCAAACGGAAAAATCTGGTAGGTTTGAATATGCGGGCGATTGCGGCGGGGATTGCCTGGCACCGCGACAACTGTCCTAAAGGGTAGAGCACCGGGCGACTCATCCTGGTGAGGGGTTGCCTTTCCGTTTAACCCCCCGGGTGGCCTCGGCGGTCAGCGGGTCGTCCGGCCAGAAGTGTTTCGGATAGCGCCCCTTCAGCTCTTTTTTCACTTCCGGGTAGCTGCGCTGCCAAAAGCCGGCGAGATCGGAGGTTACCTGGATGGGGCGGCGGGCCGGCGACAGCAGGTGGAGGAGGAGGGTGACCCTGCCGCCGCAGACGGTCGGCGTCTCCGCCCGGCCGAACATCTCCTGGATGCGAACCGCGAGGAGCGGTGGGCCATCGAGGCGGTATTCGATCCGGATCTTCGACCCGCTGGCGACGGTGCAGCTGTCCGGTGCATCCCGGGCCAGCCGCTGCTGTTTCTCCCAGCCCAGAATGGCGGTGAGAATGGCCCGGAGATCGAGCTGCCGGAGCTGTTCGGCCCTGGTGATGCCGGTCAGGTACGGGGCCAGCCAGCCGAGGTCTTCCTCCAGCCGTTGGTCGCTAAGATCCGGCCAGTCCATTTCCGGCTGCCAGGCGCACAAACACTGAACCCGGGCCTGGAGCTGTCGGGCCTCCCGGTCCCAGGGCAGACAGCTAAGACCCAGCCGCCGGATGCCGGCCTGCATGGCCCGGCCGATCTCCTCGGGGTCGGCATCGGTCAAGGGACTTTCTTCGACGACAATCCTTCCGAAGTTGAGGCGCCGGGTCGCGGCAACCTTGGCCGAAGTGTCGTCCCAGCTCACCTCGGCGGTGGTTGAAAACAAGTGGCGGTGGTGGCGGTGCAGGTCGGCGAGCGCGACCGGTTCGGCCAGGAAAATCCGGCCCTCGGTCCGGCCGGCATCGAGTTGCGGCACCACCAGATATTCGCTGGCCGCCAGCGGATCGGCGGGGGGGAGCAGGGCGCCGCGGCCGGTGGCCAGGAGATAGCGCTCACTTTGACCGGGGCGGCGCCGGGCCAGCCGATCGGGGTAGGCATGGAGAAGCAGAGTCCCGATCGCCTCGGCCTCGCGCCGACCGTTTTTACAGCCAAGGAGCTGTTGCAGGCGGCGGGCATCGCGGTCGACCCGCCGGCAGATGGCCGGGTCGCCGCCCTCCCGGCGAATCGCCCTGTCGCCCCCTGCGCGCCAGAGCTCAAGGAGAAGGTAGCGCAGCCGCAGCTCGGCCGAGACCATGGTGGTGCCCCGGGCGGCAATATCCCGCTCCGATAAAAGGGCGGCGATGTCGCAGGCGAGCGGTCCCTGGCCCTCTTTTTCGGCCATGAGCAGCATGTGGCCGAGGCGGGGATGGAGCGGCAGGGCGGCAAGTTGTCGGCCGGTTTCGGTGATTCGTCCGGCGGCGGTGATCGCCAGCAGGGAACGAAGGAGTTCCATGGCCTGGTGATAAGGACCATTGCGGGGCGGGTCGAGCCAGGGCAATTCCCCGGGGTCACCGACTCCCCACAGGACCAGCTCCAGGGCGAGACTGGCCAGATCGACGGTAACGATCTCCGGAGGATGAAAGGGCGGCAGGCTGTGCTGCTCGCCGGCGGTCCACAGCCTGAGACAATAGCCCGGGCCAAGGCGGCCGGCCCGACCGGCACGCTGCCGGGCCGCCGCCCGTGACACCCGGACGGTGATCAATCTACTGAGACCGGTGCCCGGCTCGAATGAAGGCCGGCGCGACCAGCCGCTGTCGACCACCGAACAGATTCCTTCGATGGTCAGACTGGTTTCGGCGATCGAGGTGGCGAGAATCACCCGCCGCTGGCCGGACGGATCGGGCAGGATGGCACGGTCCTGGTCAGCCTGGGCGAGGTCGCCGAAAAGAGGCGAGACGCGCATGTCGCGTAACAGCGGATCGGCAGCAAGCAGCCGGTGCACCTCCTTAATCTCGCCGGCACCGGGCAAAAAAACCAGGACATCGCCCGGCTGTTCGCCAACCACCCGGCGCACCCCGGCGGCGGTGGTCGCGCCGATGCTGGCGCTTGCCGGCCTTGCCAGATACTCAACCCTGACCTCGTAGCTCTGGCCCTGACCGATGATGATC
>JBBRGP010000018.1:0-17513 GCA_038224105.1 Desulfobulbales bacterium
CATCACGTACTTGGCAAACAGCCGCAGCGCCGGCTGGGGCGCGTTGCGCGTGCGGTCGCGCCAGGTCAGGCGCCGGTTCCAGTAGAAATTGCTGATGGTGGCGACCGTGATGGCCAGCGCAATCGAATAGTTCAGTATGGGATCAACACCAAGGTCCTCGAATTCGTTGCCACCGAAGTAAAGGCGGTGGTTGAGGTTGGAGTGGAACTTGGTTTGGTCATTGGCGCCGGTAATATTTTTCGAGGAGTAGCCGGAGCCAGTAAAGGCATGGATCGGACGACCGCGGATAATATGGGAATGCTCGCAACGGTCATGAACAGTCTGGCGATGCAGGATGCCCTCGAGCGTGTCGGCGTCATCACCCGGGTAATGTCGGCGATTCCGATGCAGTCGGTTTCCGAACCGTATATCCGAAGACGGGCAACCCGGCATCTTGAGAAAGGTCGCGTGGTGATATTTGCTGCCGGAACCGGCAATCCATATTTTACCACCGACTCCGCTGGCGTCCTCAGAGCCTTGGAAATCGATGCGGAAATCGTGATCAAAGCGACCAAGGTCGATGGGGTGTATGACCGGGATCCGGTTCTCGATAAAAATGCGGTAAAATTTGATCATCTTACCTATGACGATGTACTCAAAAAGGGTTTGCGAATTATGGACGCGGCCGGAATAGCCCTGGCCAAAGAGGACAATCTTCCCATTATGGTGATCAATATGGGGGTGCCCGGAAATATCAAACGAGCCGCTATGGGTGAGAATATCGGCACATTGATTACCGCCTGAGCGCGTGATCAAGCGACGATACTGTACAGAGGGTGATGCTATGAATGAAGTGATTCTAGAAATGACCGACAAAATGGATAAAAGTGTTGATTCCTTTAAGAAAGAATTAGCAAAGGTCCGCACTGGCAGAGCTTCCCTGGCCATTCTTGATGGTATTCATGTCGATGCCTACGGGAGTTCCATGTCCCTGAATCAAGTGGGTTCGCTAACCATTCCCGAGTGCCGGCTCATCGTTATTCAGCCTTGGGATCCGCAGCTGCTCCCGGCCATAGAGAAGGCGATACTCAAATCGGATATCGGCCTCAATCCCATGAGTGACGGCAAGGTCGTGCGCCTGGGCATTCCTCAATTAACCCAGGAACGACGCAAAGACCTGGTCAAGTCGGTCAAAAAAGTTGCCGAAGAGTTTCGAGTAGCGATTCGCAATATCCGGCGTGAGGCGATCGAAATCCTGAAAAAACAGAAAAAAGACAAAGAGATTTCCGAAGACGAATTGTTCAAGTACCAGGATGAGGCGCAGAGCGAAACCGACGGGTATGTCAAAAAGATTGACGATGCAACCGCGGCAAAAGAAAAGGAAGTGATGGAAGTTTAAAATGTTACAGCTTTGATCGATAAACTATGTCTGGCACCCCAACTGTAGATCTTACGCGTCTTCCCTGCCATGTGGCGATAATTATGGACGGTAATGGCCGGTGGGCCCAGAGTCGAAAAAAACCCAGACTGTACGGTCACAAGGTCGGTGCCGATTCGGTCCGCGAAATTGTTGAGACGTGTCGGAGCATTGGCATCAGGTTTCTCACCCTTTATGCCTTTTCCTCGGAGAACTGGTGGCGGCCTGCCCAGGAGGTGAGGGGGCTGATGACCATCCTCAAGCGCTATCTTGAATCAGAGCTGCCGCGGATGATGAAAAACGACATCAGGCTCACCTCCATTGGCGATCGCGAGCGGCTGCCGGAACCGGTTCGGGAGTCGCTGGTCCGGGCCATCGCCGAAACTTCCGGCAACACCAAGCTCACTCTGAATCTGGCGCTGAGTTATGGGGGGCGTGACGAACTGGTGCGGGCGGTGAAAAAGATCACCCGCCGGTGTTTTGAGGGGACTCTCGACCCAGCCGCGATAACCGATCAGACCATTGCCGACCATCTCGATACAAGCGGCATGCCTGATCCCGATTTACTCATTAGAACGGGAGGGGAATCGCGGCTGTCCAATTTTCTCCTGTGGCAGTCCTCCTATGCGGAGATCTACTTTACCGACGTCATGTGGCCCGATTTCCGCAAGGAAATTTTCCTGCGGACACTCATTGATTATCAGGTGCGGGAAAGACGTTTTGGTCGTACCGGGGATCAACTGCAAACAGAATAGATGATGAAGAATCGCGTTGTCCCCGGGTTGCTCATTGCTGGCCTCTGGCTCCTCCTTCTGGCGAAGGGGTCGACGGCGTTGTTTTGCCTCATTGTTGCCTTGATTGTTCTTGGTGCGGCCGATGAATATCTGCAAATGGTCGACGGGGGGAAGAGTCTTCTGCTTGACCGGTGCATCCTCAATATCTGCCTGGCCACGCCGGTGCTTGTCACCTGTTTGGTTCCGGACATCCGCCATCTCCCTCTAGCTCTGCTTTTATCATATTTCACTTTAGTCTGTTATTTTCTTTATCGATACAAAGACCGAGAAGACAGTTACGATTTCTTCTGCCGCCTCGCCTTCGGTGTTTTTTACATCGGGTTGCTGGGCGCCCATCTGGTGTTGTTGCGCTTTTTGCCTGAGGGTAGTAGCTGGCTGATCATCGGTACCGCCATAACCGCCGGTTCCGACAGCGGCGCCTATTTTGTCGGCAAGGCGATCGGGCAGACCAAGCTCTGCCCCAACATCAGTCCTAATAAAACAGTGGCAGGAGCAGTAGGCGGAGTTTTCTCCGGGCTTGCCGCCGCCGTTGGCTTTGCCGTGCTGCTTTTGCCCGTCGTCAATTGGCTGTTTCTGCTCAGCGCAGCCGTAGTGTTATCCCTTGTCGGCATCGCCGGTGATTTGACCGAATCAATCATTAAGCGTGGCACCGGGATCAAGGATTCCGGGAGATGTCTGGCAGGCCACGGCGGCATTCTCGATCGGGTCGATTCCCTCCTGTTCGTTGGGCCGGTGCTTTACTACCTTCTCATTCTTGCCGGGATGCGATGAAGTGCATATCCCTGCTAGGATCCACTGGCTCGATTGGTGTCAATGTTCTCTCGGTTGTCAGGCAATTTCCCGAACGCTACAGGATTGTCGCCATGGCGGCCGGGACCAATGTTCAGAGGCTGGCCAGGCAGGTTTTGGAGTTTCTGCCCGAGTTGGTTTCCGTTCGTGATGAGCAGGGGGCGAGAGACCTTGCTGAGTTGCTGCCCAAAGGGATCCAGAGCAGGATAGTCTTTGGGCCCGAGGGGGCTGCCCTGGTTGCGGCCTTTGCAACTGCGGAGATTACCATTTCGGCAATTGTCGGTGCGGCCGGGCTGCTGCCGACGCTCGCCGCCATCGAAGCGGGGAAGGATATCGGCCTGGCCAATAAAGAAACCCTGGTCATGGCCGGGAAAATCGTTATGGCGGCCGTGAAGAGAAAAGGGGTTCGACTGCTGCCAGTCGATTCCGAGCATTCCGCGATCTTCCAGGCTCTCGAGGCCGGACGAAAAGCGGATCTGCAAAAAATCATTCTGACCGCATCTGGCGGGCCTTTTCGCGGGATGAGCAGGGAACAGTTGCAGCGGGTGAGCACGGAACAGGCCCTCAAACATCCGAACTGGAGCATGGGCAGAAAGATCTCCATCGACTCGGCCACCCTGATGAACAAGGGTTTGGAGGTCATTGAGGCGAAATGGCTTTTCGATGTCGAGGCCGATGCCATCGACGTTGTCGTCCATCCCCAGTCAATCGTTCATTCCCTGGTCGAGTATCGGGACGGCTCCGTACTGGCGCAACTCGGCATCCCCGACATGCGGATCCCGATCGCCTATGCGCTTTCCTATCCGGAACGGCTGCCGCTGCAACTCCAGTCCTTGAAGCTCTCGCAATGTGCAAGTCTCCAGTTTCTCGAGCCCGACAACCTCTGTTTTCCAGCCTTGCGGCTGGCATACTCGGCTCTTCGAACAGGGGGAGTTGTGCCGGCGGTTCTCAACGCCGCCAACGAGGTCGCGGTCGACGCTTTTCTTCACTCCAGGATAACTTTTCCGCAAATCTCTGAGACAGTTGCCAGGACAATGGCTATTGTAAACGAAGGAAGCGAGGATAGCCTCACCGATATCCTCCAAGCTGATGGAGCAGCCCGACAAGAGGCGCGCAGGCTGGTGGAGGAGAGTTCGTCTAAAAATCAATCATCAATTTAACCGGAGAAAACTTCTCTCTGGCACTGTTTCCTTTTATGAATACAATTTTCTCGTTTATCCTGGTTCTCGGTCTGCTCATATTCGTCCACGAATTTGGCCATTTCATTTTCGCCAAACTCTTTGGTGTACGGGTCCTGAAATTTTCCCTGGGCTTTGGACCGAAGATCGTCGGCAAGAGAGTCGGCGAAACCGAATATGTGATCTCGGCATTTCCCCTCGGCGGCTTCGTCAAGATGTTTGGTGAGAATCCCGATGAACAGGAGGTGGATGAGGCAGATAAAAAGGTTTCTTTTGCCCATAAACCGGTGTGGCAGCGATTTTTTATCGTTCTTGCCGGACCGCTCTTCAACCTGTTTTTTTCGGTTTTGCTTTTTTTCCTGGTATTCAGCTTCATGGGTATTCCCGCACCAGTCGATACTACCCGTATCGGCAAGGTCAATGACAACTCACCGGCGGCCCAGGCCGGGTTGCAGAAAAACGATCTGATTGTGCGGATCAACGAGCGTGACACGGTGAGCTGGCTCGATGTCCTGGAGGGGGTCAAGAGCAGTGAGGGAAAACCGCTGGTCATGGTCGTCGAGAGAGGCGGTGAACGGCTCACCATGACGGTCTCCCCGGCCATCGACACCGTGAAAAATGTGTTCGGGGAAGAGGTTGAGCAGCGCTACATGATCGGGATCATGAAGGCTGACGAGTTGGCCTGGCAAGAAAGCGATATCTCTTCCGCCCTGGAGAATGCCTGTCGGCAAACCTGGATGTATATCTCCCTGACCGCCACGGGGCTGGTAAAAATTATTCAGCAGGTGGTGCCGGCCTCAGAAATAGGCGGACCGATTCTCATTGCCCAGATTGCCGGCGAACAGATGAAGGCAGGATGGCTGAATCTCGTCTATTTCATCGGCCTGCTGAGCGTCAACCTGGGATTGTTGAATCTGCTGCCGATTCCGGTACTGGACGGTGGTCATCTAGCTTTTCTGACCATCGAAGGGCTGCGCCGCAAACCCCTGAACCTGAGAACCCAGATCCTTGCCCAGCAGGTGGGGATCGGTCTCCTCGGCACGCTGATGATCTTTGTTTTCTATAACGATATAATCAGGCTGTTTCATTGATGGCGGAGAAACGTCCTTGCATTTTGGCGCTTGATACCGCCACGCCCTGCAGTTCCGTTGCCATCACCGCCGGCACCAGGCAAGACGGTGAGGTGGTGGCGTCGCTTAGTCTTACCGGCAAGGTCACCCATTCCCGGAGACTGCTCTCGGCTATTGACTGGCTGATGAAGGAATCGGCGATAAGCTGGCCGGTCATTGGCGGTATCGCGGTGGGGCTCGGGCCCGGCAGCTTTACTGGGCTGCGGATCGGCATGGCGACCGCCAAGGGTCTGGCGGCAGCCGCCGGCACTGTGTTGCTTGGCGTCTCCACCCTCGATTCCCTGGCAGCAAGATGTGGCTCCGCCGGCCTTATCTGTGCGGTCCTCGATGCCCGTAAAAATGAAGTCTATGCCGCTTTTTACCGTTGTAACCGTCACGGTTTAACGGTAAGGCTCGGTGAACCCGATGTCCTTGCCCCCGCTCGATTGGCAGCCGCCATCGACGAACCGGTGCTGTTGGTCGGGGATGGAGCGCGGGTGTATGGCGAGGTGTTTCGCGATCTCCTCCGGGACAAGGTAAAGTTTGCTCCGGCCGCGCTCCATGAACCCTCTGCCGCATCACTCGGCCTGCTGGCGGGAGAGATGCTTGAACGAGGTGAATTGCTCGATCTGGCGGAGGGTGTGCCAGTGTATGTCAGGAGTTCGGATGCCGAATTGAACCTCGCCAGGAAAAATTTGCCTGCAACCGGATAAAATGGTGGGTGGTGCGGGAGACCTGCACATATTTATTTGGGGTCTAACACTCTGACTGAAGATGGACGGGAAGAAATGATTGTCAGGAGAAAAACACGGCAGATCAAAGTGGGCACGGTAGCCATCGGCGGAGACAGTCCGATCTCGGTCCAGTCGATGACCAATACCGATACCCGCGATGTCCCGCAAACCGTCGCCCAGATTCACCGCCTGGAGGCCGCGGGCTGCGATATCGTCCGCGTCGCCGTGCCCGATCGTGAGGCGGCCTTGGCGATCCGCGGGATTCGGGAGCAGATTGCCATACCCCTGATCGGCGACATTCATTTCGATTACCGTCTGGCAATCGCGGCGATGGAAAACGGTGTTGACGGCATTCGCATCAATCCGGGCAATCTCGGCGGCGAGGAAAAAATCGCCAGTGTTGTCGCTGCCGCCAAACTGCACAAAGTCCCGATTCGGGTCGGGGTCAACAGCGGTTCCCTGGAAAAGGATCTGCTCGAGAAATACGGCTACCCATCTCCGGAAAACACCGATGCCCTGACCGAAAGCGCGCTTCGCAATGTGCGACTTCTTGAAAAACACGGTTTTACCGAGACTAAAATTTCGATCAAGTCGGCCGATGTTCTGACCACCATCAGCGGATACCAGCGGTTGGCGGATGCCACCGATTATCCTTTGCACCTCGGGGTCACCGAAGCGGGCGGTCTCATTGCCGGCACGGTCAAGTCAAGCGTTGCCTTAGGCGTTCTCCTAAGCCTGGGCATCGGCGATACTTTACGAATTTCGCTGACCCGTGACCCGGTAGAGGAGATCCGGGTCGGCTTTGAACTGCTGCGTTCCCTGAAAATCCGCGAACGTGGGCCGGAACTCATTTCCTGTCCGACCTGCGGCCGTACCCGCATTGATCTGTTCAGCCTTGCCGAGGCCGTGGAAAAGTACGTCCAGACCATGGAGAGTCCGCTTAAAATCGCGGTTATGGGCTGTGTCGTCAACGGTCCGGGCGAGGCGAAACACGCGGATATCGGGGTGGCTGGCGGCAATGGCGTGGGGATCATTTTCAAGAAGGGTGAAATCTGGAAAAAGGTCCGGGAAGATGAGCTGTTGGAGGTTTTCATGGATGAACTGAAACAATTGGAAGAAGAAGAGCAGACGAAGCGAAAAGCTGCTCAACAGTAAGCGGTCTGCGACCACGGCGTGCTGTCATTCCGCCGGTATAAAGGCCTGGGCAACCCCGATAAACGGGAAAAATATAAGATCAATTTCGGTACGGAAATAATCGATATGCGTTATTCTCAGCTACTGCTGCCAACCCTCAAAGAAAGCCCGGCCGAAGCAGAAATAGTCAGCCATGTCCTTCTGCTGCGCGCTGGCTTGATTCGTAAACTGACCGCCGGTATCTACTCCTATTTGCCCTTTGGCCTGGCGGCAATTCGCAAGGTGGAAAATATTGTCCGGGAGGAGATGAACCGTGCCGGTGCCCAGGAACTGCTGATGCCGATGGTGCAGCCGGCGGATTTATGGACGGAGACTGGCCGTTATGAAAAATACGGACCCGAGTTGCTGCGTTTTCATGACCGCCATGAACGTGAATCCTGTCTCGGGCCGACCCATGAGGAGGTCATCACCGACATCGCCAGAAAGGAACTCCATTCCTATCGGAACCTGCCGGTCAACCTCTACCAGATCCAGACCAAATTCCGGGACGAGATCAGGCCTCGCTTCGGCCTGATGCGCGGCCGGGAATTTATCATGAAGGATGCCTACTCCTTTGATGTCAGCGATGCGGCGGCCGAGGTTTCGTACATGAAAATGTATGAAGCTTATCGGCGGATTTTCACGCGTTGCGGGCTAGATTTTCGGGCCGTGCAGGCCGACTCCGGGACGATTGGCGGCAATTTTTCCCATGAATTCATGGTCCTGGCCAAGACCGGTGAAGACACCATCGTCGTCTGCGGCGCTTGTGAATACGCGGCGAACATGGAAAAAGCGGCAGTGACCCTGCGCCAGGATTCCGCCCCGGAACCGCTGGCCGAGTTGGCAAGGGTCGAAACCCCCGGTAAGCGCAAGGTTGAAGCAGTATGCGATTTTCTCGGCATCGGCCCGGAGCGGCTGGTCAAGACCCTGGTTTTCAAGGCGGACGGCAGGCCGGTGGCGGTGCTGGTCCGGGGAGATCGGGAAGTGGAGGAGGTAAAATTAAAGAACCTCCTCAAAGTGGCGGATGTGGAGATGGCCGATGACCTGGAGGTTTTCAATGCCACCGGGGTGCCAACCGGCTACCTGGGACCGGTTGGCATTCCGATCCGGGTCGTGGCCGATCAGGAGCTTACGGTGATGCGCAACTTTTATGTCGGCGCCAACGAGAAGAACTATCATCTCCAGAACGTTAACTTCGGCCGTGATTTTCAGGTCGAGGCGGTTGCCGATCTGCGGCAGATTACCGCCACCGATCCCTGTCCGCAATGCGGGGGCAGACTGTCGCTTACGGAGGGCATCGAGGTCGGCCATATCTTCAAACTCGGCACCGGCTATTCCGAGTCGATGAATGCCACTTTTCAGGACAGCAACGGTCAGGAAAAGCACTTCGTCATGGGCTGCTACGGGATCGGGGTCAGCCGGGTGGTGGCCGCTGCCATCGAACAGAATCACGACGCCAACGGTATCATCTTCCCGGTACCGCTGGCGCCCTATACCGTTATTATCCTCAATCTCGGCGGCAAGGATGAGCAGCTTGCCGCCACCGCCGAAAAACTGTATAACGATTTGCGGGCCGCCGGTCTTGAGGTGCTGATCGACGACCGCGATGAGCGGCCGGGTCTGAAATTCAAAGATGCCGATCTTCTGGGCATCCCCTATCGACTGACGGTCGGCAACAGTTTTACCAAAAGCGGCAAAGTGGAGATCAAACGGCGCCGGGACGGGGTTCTCGAAGAGATGACGCCGGAAGAGGCGATTAACGTTCTGCCGGCGAGAATAGCTGCCGAACTCGGCAAATAATCGTTCCAAGGCAATGGCAAACGAAGCAACGATAAATCCGAACGGACTCAAGGTCCTGGCGGCCAACTATCTGCAGGGTGTCGACCTGTCGCGGATTGACGCGGCGTGGGAAATTGTCACCCGAGTCCATAAGGGCAGCCGCCATTTTTCCGGGGAACTGTATGTCATCCATCTCCTGGAGGTAGCTTCGACCCTCGCCTCCATGCACCTTGACCTCGATACGATTCTAGCGGGGTTGCTGCACGGGGTGCTGAAGACGGGGGCAGGGGACGGTGAACAGGACGGGGTCAGCATTGATGAACTTGTCGAAAAATTCGGCAGGGATGTCGCGGCAATCGTCGAGGGATCGACCCGCATAACCAAGGTCCAGTATAACAGCAAGCTGGCCAGCCAGGCGGAAAACCTCCGGAAAATGCTCCTGGCCATGGCCTCCGATATCCGGGTGCTGCTGGTCAAATTGATCGACCGGTTACTGGATCTGTTCCTCCTTGACATGGTGGACCGGGAGCAACAGCTTGACATTGCCAGGGAAACCATGGATGTCTACGCCCCCCTGGCGAGTCGTCTTGGTATCGACTGGTTGAAAAGGGAACTCGAGGACCATTCCTTCAAGTTTCTCTATCCGGAAGAGCATTATGAGCTGACTCATAAACTGGAAAACTCCCTCGATGAACGGCAGAAATATGTCGACGAGGTCATCACCATTCTCTACGAAAAGCTGGCGGTGAGCGGCGTCCAGCCTCTGCGCATCATCGGTCGGCCAAAGCATCTCTATTCCATATACAAAAAACTCATAGCTCAAAATATTCCGCTTGAGCGGGTATATGACAAGGTTGCCTTCCGGATCATTGTCAATTCCGTTAACGAGTGCTATGAGGCCCTTGGCACGATTCATGCCGATTGGTCTCCGGTTCCCGGCCGAATCAAGGATTTTATCTCCGTCCCCAAGGCCAACAATTATCAGTCGATGCATACGACGGTGGTAGGGCCCCGTGACCACTTCATCGAGATTCAGATCCGCACCGAGGAGATGGATCGTGTCGCCCAGGAAGGGGTCGCGGCCCACTGGGCCTATAAAGAAGGGCAGAAGATCAACAAGAATGATGCCAAGCTCTTCAGGGAGTTGAAAAAACTCGTTGCCTCCCTCCAGGAGGTTGAAGATCCTCGTGAATTTCTCGACAGCGTCGTCGGCGAACTGTATGACCCGGAGGTATACGCCCTTACCCCGACCGGGGAGGTCAAAGAGTTTCCCCTCGGCAGCTGCCCGATTGATTTTGCCTATTCCATCCACACCGAGGTCGGCGATCACTGCGTCGGCGCCAAGATCAACGGCCGCCAGGTGCCCCTTAAATACCAGCTGCAGACCGGGGATATCGTCGAGATCATCACCTCGCCTACCCAGATTCCCCGCCGTGGCTGGCTGGATCTCGTTAAGACCAGTCGGGCGCGGACCAGAATCCGCTCCTGGCTGCGCCGTGAAGAAAAGGAAAAGGCCCTGAAACTTGGCCGGGAAATCTGTGAACGGGAAATCCGCAGGCATGACACCTCGCTGAAGAAGATCATCAAAAGCGGCCATATCCGGTTGATTCTCAAGCAGCTGCGCTGCAATTCACTCGACGAACTGCTGGCCAAGGTAGGTAGCGGGGCGATTACCGTTCAGAATCTGATCAAGGGGTTACAGCCGGTCGAGCTACGCAAGGACCAGGAGTCGCAAAACCTCGAGCTGCCCCCCGAGGAGCTCGTCAACCTCATGGTGACCCAACCGGGCAGCGAGGAGGAAGCGGGCAGGTCGGCGATCAAGATTGACGGTATCGAGGGGATGCTCGTCAAGATCAGCCAGTGCTGTCAGCCTCTGCCCGGTGACCCGATCGTCGGCTTCATCACCATGGGTCGAGGGGTATCCATTCATAAGGCCGACTGCATCAACCTGCTCAGTTCCGATCCGAAACGCTGGCTCGACGTGTCCTGGAGCGGCATAGCCGAGAAGACCTACAAGGTCAGCGTCCACATCAGTGCGGAAAACCGCCGGGGAATCTTTGCCGAAATCAGCGGTGCCATAAGCCTCGACAATGCCAATATTGTCGATATCTCCGCCCATACCACCCCGACCGATCTGGCCGAGATGACCATCTCGCTCGAAGTCGGACATCTTGAGCACCTCCATGTCCTGATGCAACATCTCCGCCAGTTGCCGGCGGTCATCGCGGTCAGGAGACTATAGTCCGGGGAAGGGGGCGGCGGGCAAGGGATGATCTGTCACATTTGCGGCAACGAAGGAGAGAAGGCACACCTGAAATGCCCGTATTGCGGGGCCCAGATGGAACCGCCGCCGGATGGAGGACAGCGGCCATTCATTCATAGAACGGTCAACCTCGAGGCGGGACGGCCGGTGGTCGAGGTGGCCTTGAACCGGTTGGACGAGGTCATTGCCGATGCCCAAAGAAACAGCGTCAGTGTCCTTACCCTGATCCACGGCTACGGCTCGACCGGCAGGGGCGGGGCGATACGATCTGAGTGCAGAATGACTCTCGACTATTTGAAAAGCAAGGGCCTGATCAACGATTATATCGCCGGCGAGGATTTCAATAAAAGATCGGGGCGGGTCAAGGCCCTTCTCCGTCGTTATTCCCCACTGAGTTCGGATAGAAACCTGAACAACGGCAATCAGGGAATCACCCTGGTAATCCTGTCGAACGGATTGCTGCTTTTCCCTGTGCTGCTCTCGGTCACAAACTTCAACGCGACTTTTTTGTCGTAAATGTAACATGTTACTTAAACCTCTAGGGAGGAATTACTTATGAAAAAATGTTTTGTGTCGGCGGTGTTGGCTATCTGCCTGGCGGTTCCCTGTCTGTCGCAATCGGCACCCCCTGCAAGCTTTGAAGATAAGCTCAGTTACAGTATGGGATTTGAAGTGGGAAAATATTTTAAAGGTGCGGGCGGAGATATCCAGAAAGAATTTCTCCTGATCGGCATCGAAGATGCCTTCAAGGGCATGGATACGGTGATGACCCCGGACGAAATGCTGGCGGTCAAAAAGGAATTCGCTTTAAAGATGCAGGCGCAACAGGCGGTCAAATTGGAAGAACTGAAGGCCAAAAACAAGACCGCCGGCGACGCCTTTCTCGCCGAGAATAAGAAGAAAAACGGGGTCGTGGTTACCGCCAGCGGTCTGCAGTACGAGGTTATCAAGAAGGGTGAGGGTAAGAACGCCACCGCGAGCGACACGGTCAAGGTTGAATATGTCGGCAAGTTGATCGACGGCACCGAGTTCGACAGTACCACCAAGCACGGTGAACCGGCGGAGTTTCAGGTGGACCAGGTGATCAAAGGGTGGAGCGAGGCATTGCAGCTGATGAATGCCGGTTCCAATCTCCATCTGGTCATCCCGGCCGAATTGGCCTATGGCGAAAATGGCGCCGCTCCGATGATTGAACCGAACGCGGTGCTGGTATTCGATGTGGAGATGGTCTCCATCGTTCAGAAGTAAATACCGGTAAACATCGGGAAAGAGCTGATGGTGCGTCAGGCTGTCCAGGATAATTTCCCGGACGGCCTTTTTTACCGGCGAGCCAACCTACCGGTCATTATTAATGAGCAAAATGATGCCGGTGATGGAGAAGATGATATGGATGCTGGCAGCCGCCACCAGCGGCGAGATATAGCCGGCGGTGGCCAGCGACTGCATTGCCCCCCAGATACCCCAGGCGATAAAGGCAAGGCCGCAACTGGCGGGAATGGCCACCGAGAGATCCCTGCCCCATTTACGGTAGGAATACAGCAGGATCGGCAATCCTAGTAACAACAGGGGGATGCCCAGCAGGATATAGGAAATGCGGCCGAGAAAACTCGTCCAGGCCGCCCTCGATTCATGCTCCACCTCGGTCCGGCCGATATCCTGATACAACTCGGTCAGCGATTGCTCAGCCGATTTATTGATCGGCACCAGAAAGTCCTGCGGTCGTTCCGGAAGCCTGAACTCGTGGAGCTCGAAATTGGCGATCGTGTACTGGTTATTATCCTCCCGCTTTTGAATCTGGCCTTGTTTCAAGATCCAGCTGGCGTACTCCTCATTCCAGTCGGCGAAACTTGCGGTGATCAGGGAATCAATGTTGTAGTTTTTATCCCATCGCGAATAGGAAAAATCCTTGAAAACATAAACTTTGGGGTTCGGCCAGCCGAAGGAGTAGAAACCATTCTGCCCCTTATAATAATAACGGTTGTTGCGGAGTATCCCGAGAGGGACCTTGCCTTTTAGCTGCTGATACCAGATATGATTGGTTTTGGCGATGGTCACCGGCAGCAGCCACTGGGCGGCGCCGAGAAAGAGCAGGGTAAAAAAGACCGAGCCGAGGATAATGGGGCGGATGATCAGGCGCAAGGGAACGCCGCCGGCCTTGAGAGCGGTAAGTTCATTGCTGTGGTTGAGAATGCCCAGGCTGATCACGCCGGCCAGGAGAATAAAGACCGGCCCCAGCTGATCAACGATAAAGGGGATGGTGAGTAAAAAATATTCGAGAGCCATCCGGAAGGATTTGCCGGCATTGACGAAATCGTCGTATTTCTCAAAAAAATCAACGAGGAGGTAGATGGCGACGAAGCCGCTGTTGACGGTAAAGAAATATTTGACGAACTGGTTGAGCAGATAACGATTGAGCAGATTCACGGAACCTCTTTACAAACGAAACACCCTGGAGCGAAAAAGAGCCAACAAAACTTGAAGGCTGCCTGCCGCCACACCCTGCCGCACCGGCAGGTGCGGGCATGGCCATTGTTCACCTGTAGGTAACATTATCGCTTTCGTGCGTCAAGGTTGGCCTTGACCGGATCGGGCTAATTTATCAAGTACTTGCAATGGAGCTATCCGGTGTGGTATACTTCACATCTGTTGCGGCTTTTTCCAAACCCATAACTGTCAGCATTATTCTATACTTGATGATGCCGATCTGTTCTCGTTACGTTATTGCCGGGTAATTGAACCGGATTCATCTCAACAGGAGGTGGCTGATTTTCGGGGATGCAATCGACGGTCTCACTTTTTGCCGGCAAGGGTTTTTGAACCGGGAGTCTCGATTGCAACAGGATGCTACCGCGGCAGCCTTCCAAGGTACGCCTGTTCGGCGGATGATCCATACGCAGTTCACGTCTTTCATCCCGAAAGCACTGTTGTCCTATGGCGCACAAACGAAAGAAAAAGGAACCTCCGCAGTGCAAACAACCTTGCAAAAAATCCCCCACTGAGCGGTTACAGGCCTTCTGGAGTCTCTTCGTAAAGGAAGATGATGTCCTGGTCATTATCAATGCCGACCCCGATGCCCTGGCAACCGCCCTGGCGGTCAGAAGGCTGCTGCGCTACAAGGTTAAAAGCGTAACGATCGTCCACCCCAATGAGATCAGGCGCCTCAACAACATGGCGATGGTCAAGCGCCTCAAGATTCCCCTCGAGCGCCTGAAAGACATCAAACTTGAGAATTTCAGCAAGAAGGTGATGGTCGATTCTCAGCCGGATCATCTGCCCTGTTTCGAGAAAATCAAGGTCAACGCCATTATCGATCACCATCCCGTCGGCGGCAGCGCCGTGGCGGAATTTGTCGATATCCGTCCGGAATACGGAGCAACCTCGTCAATGGCCGTCGAGTACCTGCGGGCCGCCGGCATGAAACCGTCGGTCGCCCTGGCCACCGCGCTGTTCTACGGGATCAAGGTCGACACCCATGATTTCGAGCAGAAATCGGTCCTCGCCGACGGCATCTCCTTTCGTTATCTGTTTAATATCGCCAACCGGGATCTGGTTCGAAAGTTCGAATTGACTGATCTGCGCCGCTCCGAGCTTCGCTACTTTGCCACGGCGCTGGCTGAACTGAAGTATTCCAAAGGACGCTATTTCACCCATCTGGGGCGGGTGAGAAGTCCCGACGTGCTCGTTATTGTTGCCGACTTTCTAAATCATGTCGGGGAGATAGACTGGGCCTTCGTGTCCGGAATTCATGGCGAGAAACTGGTGGTGATTTTTCGATGCGACGGCTATCGCAAGAATGCTGGGAAACTGGCGGAGCGTATCTTTGGTTCCTCAGGGTCGGCCGGGGGCCATAAAGGGGCGGCGCGGGCCGAGATCCCCCTGAAAAATCTGCAGTTGGGCGAGAAGGAATTCTCCTCGGACACCCTCAAACGCTTCATCATGCACCACATCTGATTATATTTCGCGGTCCGCCCGTCTCCAGGGTTGCGCATGGTTCCGATATCTTTTACCATACGGGGAAGTTATCGGGAGAGAATGGCTAGGGTTGCTCAAGGCTTTCCGCCATTCTTCTGTTGGCCTATTCTTGATGAGGTGCCCCATGCTGAAACCTACAACACTGGCGATGATCCTCGCCGGGAGTCGGGTTGATGAGCTCAACGTTCTGACCTATTACCGTCCCAAATCGGCAGTCCCTTTTGGCGGAATCGGGCGGGTCATCGATTTTTCCCTCAGCAATCTGATGAATTCCGGCATCGAACAGGTGGCGATACTCAGCCAGTACCGCAGCTATTCCCTGATCAATCACATCGGCACCGGAGCCGCCTGGGATATGATCGGCCGCTACCGGCAGATCTCCATCCTCCCGCCCTTTCACGGCTCTGAGGCCACCGACTGGTACCGGGGACCGGCTGATGCCATTTATAAAAATCTCGACTATGTCCACTACCACCAGCCGGAAGAAATTCTCATCCTGTCCGGCGATCATATCTATAAGATGGATTATCAGGATATGATCGATTATCACACCGCCAAGAACGCCGATCTGACCGTGGCCTTTACCCGGGTGCCGCTGCCGGGTGCCAACCGTTTCGGGATCGCAGCGCTGAACGACGAGGATGGCAAGCGCGGCGGGCGGGTGGTCAGCTACTGGGAAAAACCGGACCACCCGGAGTCGGACTGGGCATCGATGACGATACTCTGTTTCAAGCCCGAAGTGCTTTACCAGGCCCTGAAAAAAAACCAGGAAGGGAGTTCCTATCACTTCGGCAGAGACATTATTCCGGTACTGCTCCAACAGAACTGCCGGGTGTACGGATATAAATTCTGCGGCTATTGGGGCTATACCAGGACCATCAATGAGTACTGGCAATCCAATATGGATCTCTTGGGACCGGCACCCCCTATCGATCTGGAGAATTGGGTATTTCGAACCAATCTCGATCACCGGTCAATTCGCGACTATGAACCGGCCTTTATGGCGGATAATGCCGTGGTCCACAACAGCCTGATCTATAATGGCTGCAAGATCGACGGAACCGTTCGGAATTCTATTCTTTTTCCCGGCGTTCACGTCAAGAAGGGGGCGGTGGTCGATAATTCCGTACTGTTCTTCAGCAACCAGATCGGCGAGAACTGCCAGCTGAACAAGGTCGTTGCCGATGTCAACAATGTCTTCGGCAGGGATGTGGTGATTGGCCCCGCTCAGTGTAACGACAAGTCCGAGGTCACGGTTATCGGCTGGAACAATTGGGTGCCGGACAAAACCGTTATCGGCGAAGGGGCGACGGTATATCCCCATCTTACCGGGCCAAGCTGGCCAGACCATGTGAAGGCGGGGGAGGTGCTGCGATGAAGAGGGCAAAAGAAGCGCTGGTGCTCATTCTTGCCGGAGGGGTCGGCAGTCGCCTGAACATCCTGGTCAAAAAACGGGCCAAGCCGGCGGTTCCCTTTGCCGGCATCTACCGGATTATCGATTTCAGCCTCAGCAACGTCATGAACAGCGGGCTGAAGAAGGTCGGGGTACTTACCCAGTACAAACCGCTGTCCCTGATGAGCCATCTCGGTTCGGGGGAGCCCTGGGACCTCACCGGCCGCAGCCGGGGGGTAAAAATCCTGCCGCCGCGTACGGGGGAACGGGAATCGGATTGGTATCAAGGAACGGCGGATGCGGTGCGGAGAAATATCGATTTCCTTGCGGCCAACCCGGCCGAGGAGGTGGTGATCCTGTCCGGCGATCATATCTACCATATGGATTTCGATGCGATGATCGAATTCCATCGCGCCAAAAAGGCCGACGTGACGGTAGCGATGATGGTCGTGCCGAGAAGCCAGATCCATGAGTTCGGGGCGGGAATAGTCGACCGTCATGACCGCATCATCGGCTGGGAAGAAAAGCCCAAGCAGCCGAAGACTAATTTGGCCTCGATGGGTATCTATGTATTTGATTATGCATTTCTTATGAGCAGCCTGTCGCGGGACCGGGAAGAGAACGACTTCGGCATGCATATCCTGCCGCGGGCGATTGTCGAGGACAATGTCTTTGCCTATCCCTTTTATGGATACTGGCGCGATGTCGGGACGATTCAGGCCTATTGGGAGGCGAACATGGATGTCCTGAAAAAAGACAGCGGGATTTCTCCGCAACGGTGGGAAATCAGAACCAATATCGATACGGAAGGGCGCGCCGCCGATCGTCCCCCGGCGCGCTTCGGCCTGAATTGCCATCTGAAGTGCTGCATGATCTCCGCCGGCAGCAATATCCAGGGGACGGTGATCAATTCGGTGCTGGCCCCGGGCGTGG
>JBBRGP010000019.1:0-17282 GCA_038224105.1 Desulfobulbales bacterium
GGCAGATGGGCATCCTCCGGAAAGAAGATCACAAACATCCCCGGCACAACCGGCAGCCAGACGGAAGGCGGGTCGGCAAAAAAGCGGATATCTCCGTCCCGGTCATATGGTCCGGCCGGCAGGCAGCACAAAGATCTGGACTGCCACCCCATCTCATCGATACCGGCCAGAACCATTTGAATATCGATATACTGGTCATGCGCTTCCAGCCAGGCTTCCGACTTCCCGCGGCCGGGATCTTGAGCGACCATGGCAAAAACCCGGTCCCCGTCGATGGTGTGCCTGTCCACCGCCAGTTCCCGCAGGTCCGAACGTCTGAGAAAGGCAAAGGCCTTGACAAAATCTTCATGGAGCGCTGCATAGCGGTCCGCGTTTTCCAAGATATCGACAATCACGGTTGTCCCCTTGTTTGAAAAAAGTATCGGTAAAAACAAATACTGAAGAGATTATAGATCATTATTGATTCTTTACATCTTCCGGAACATGATAATATTTGGCTGTACCGTTTTCTTGACAAAATAACCGTATTCCGGTCCATTTTTTAAATTATTCGTATTCGGAGGAAAAATCGCATGGAAATTCTGGTAGGTTATCACGGCACCAATGTCGGCAAGGATCTTCTTGAACTGGCAGCACAACACGCCAAGGCCTTTGCCGGCGCGGTGCAGGTTGTCACCTCCCTGCCCGGTGGTGAAAGGACCACCAAGGAACAGATCGTCGAAGCCGAGGAGAACCTGGAGCAGGCAAGAAAATTTCTGAGCGACAAGGGGATCGGCAATGAGATCCACCTCCTGGTCCGGGGCAAAACCCCGGGAGAAGATATAGTCTCCTTTGCCACGGAAAAAAACTGCGAGGAAATCATCATCGGGGTGAAAAGCCGATCCAAGGTTGGCAAGATCCTGTTCGGGTCAACGGCCCAGTATGTCATCCTCAAAGCGAGTTGTCCGGTGGTTTCGGTGAAATAGCCGGCAATATATCCTTTCCCTCTTCAACATCATGCGGTAAGATGTTGCAGCGGTTTTTAATCATTTTACGTTAACTGTAACCACCTTTTGGGAGAAAAATATGGAACGCGTTGTCATAGTCAGTGGGGTTCGGACCGCCGTCGGCAATTTTGGCGGAGCACTCAAGGATGTTCCGGCCATCGAGTTGGGGGCCACCGTTATCAAGGAGGTGTTGCAGCGGAAAAATATCCGCCCGGTCCTGACCACGGCGATGGAGGCCGGCAAACCCGGAACACTGAAGGAACAAGGACCGATTCCCGTCGAAATGGCGGCCCATGTCTGGGACCCGGCAGCAATTCCCCTGCCGATCGACGAAGTCATCATGGGCAATGTTCTGCAGGCCGGCCAGGGCCAAAATCCCGCGCGCCAGGCGATGATTCGCGCCGGCATCCCCAAGGAAACCGCCGCTTTCACCATCAACAAGGTGTGCGGTTCCGGACTGAAGGCCATCACCCTGGCCGCCACGGCGATCATGGCCGGACAGGCCGAGGCGATCATTGCCGGCGGCATGGAAAACATGTCAATGGTCCCCATGGCCCTGCCGAAGGCCCGGTGGGGTCATCGGATGGAGGTCACCGGCCGGGGCGAAATCATCGATCTTCTCGTCTTTGACGGCCTCTACGAAATTTTTTACGGCTATCACATGGGCATTACGGCGGAAAATATCGCCGCCAAATACGGCATCAGCCGCCTCGAGCAGGATCAGCTGAGTGTCCAGAGCCACGAGCGGGCCCGCCGTGCCATCCGGGAAGGTCACTTCCGGTCGGAAATCGTCCCGATCGTCATAAAAACCCGGCAGGGCGAGATCGTCGTCGACACCGACGAACGGCCGATGGAAACGAATCTGGAGAAGATGGGCCGGCTTCGCCCGGTATTTTCGAAAGACGGGTCGGTCACCGCCGGCAACGCCTCCGGCATCAATGACGCGGCGGCGGCGGTGCTGGTGATGTCGGCAACCAAGGCCAGGGAACTGGGACTGACGCCGATCCTTGAGATCAAAGGGTTCTCCTCCGGCGGGCTCGATCCGGCCTATATGGGCCTAGGCCCAGTTCCGGCCATCCGCACCGTCCTTCACAAGACCGGCATGAACATCAACGATATCGACATGATCGAACTGAATGAGGCCTTCGCCGCCCAGGCCATCGGCTGCATGCGCGAGCTGAACATTGACCTCGACCTGCCGAACCAGGTCGGCAGCGGCATCTCCATCGGCCACCCAATCGGCTGTACCGGCGCCCGGCAGGTGGTGACCGGCATGCATATGATGCAGCGCGAGGACAGACGCCACGGCCTGTTCAGCATGTGCATCGGCGGCGGCATGGGCATGGCGATGATCGCCGAACGGGTGGGCTGAGATCCCAAGAAACACCGATGACCCTGAAAGAAAAAATCGCCGAAAGCAGGACGTACATCGAAGAACGGACGACAGTCCGGCCGGAGGTCGGGATTATTCTCGGTACCGGGCTCGGGCGGCTGGCGGAGTCGATTGCCATCGACGCCGAGCTTGCCTACGGCGACATCCCGCACTTCGTTGCCGCCACCGTCGAACATCACGCCGGCAAGCTGATCTTAGGGATGCTGGGAGAGCGACCGGTGGTCTGTATGGCGGGGCGGTTTCACTTGTACGAAGGATATTCGCCGGCCGAGATCACCTTTCCGGTCCGGGTCATGAAGGCCCTCGGCTGCACCACCCTGCTGATCTCGAATGTCGCCGGCGGCCTCAACGAAAAGTATGACCGTGGCGACATCATGATCCTCGACGATCATATCAATCTGCTCGGGGTCAACCCGCTGATCGGCCCCAACGATCCGGACCTCGGGGACCGCTGGCCGGATATGATCGAGCCCTACAGCCGGGACCTGCAGGCGCGGGCGATGGCCATTGCCGACAAATTCGCCATCCCGGTCCGACCGAACGGCGTGTATGCCTGCATGAGCGGGCCGTCGCTGGAGACCCGGGCCGAGTATCGGATGCTTCGGATCATCGGCGCCGACGCGGTCGGCATGTCGACCGTCCCCGAGGCGATCACCGCTGTCCATGCCGGCCTGCGGGTGTTTGCCTGTTCAATCATCACCGACCTGTGCTATCCCGGCGCCCTGGGGCCGGTCGATATTGCCGAAATCATCGCCACCGCCGGCGAGGCCGAACCGAAACTGGTCCAGCTCTTTCGCGAACTGGTCCTGCGGTAGCGGCGACACCCCCGTTCGCGCCTTGGCGCCAACAAAAAAGGCCCCCATCCTCGGGATAATTCCGAGGATGGGGGCCTTTTTTTTCAGCAGTTGACCTGGATCAATATTTGTAAGCGGACTCCCCATGACTGGTGGTGTCGAGACCTTGACGCTCCTCATCTTCCGTAACTCTCAGTCCGATCACCATGTCCACCAGTTTGTAGGCGACGATCGACACCAGACCGGACCAGATCAGGGTGGTGCAGACCCCCCAGAACTGACTGAGCATCTGGGCGCTGGTTGAATAATCGGCAACCTTGTTGGCGACATAATCGTATACTCCGACGCCGCCGAGGGAGGGGTTGGCGAAGATCCCGGTCATCAGGGCCCCGAGAATACCACCGACCCCATGCACCCCGAAGACGTCGAGGGCATCGTCGGCACCGAGCATCCGTTTGAGGCCGTTCACCCCCCAGAGACAGACCACTCCGGCCATGAGGCCGATAACCAGGGCACCACCGATACCGACCCATCCGCAAGCCGGGGTGATGGCAACGAGACCGGCAACGGCACCGGAAGCGGCACCGAGCATGGACGGTTTGCCTTTCAACATCCATTCCGCGAACAGCCAGGACAGGGCAGCTGCCGCCGTGGCCGTCATGGTGTTGCCAAAGGCTAAGGCAGCGAGCCCGGTGGCCTCGAGATTGGAACCGGCATTGAAGCCGAACCAGCCCACCCACAGCAGCGATGCCCCAATCATGGTCATGGTCAGACTGTGCGGTGCCATCGATTCCCTGCCGTAACCGACCCGTTTGCCGACCATGAAGGCACCGATCAAACCGGCGATGGCGGCGTTGATATGAACGACGGTACCACCGGCAAAGTCAATCGCCCCCTTCTGGAAGAGAAAACCGGCGGTTGCCCCGGCCTTGGCGGCGGCATCGGCATCGGTGTAGGCGTCAGGACCGGCCCAGTACCAGACCATATGGGCCATCGGCAGGTAGGCAAAGGTAAACCACAGGGCGATAAAGGCCAGCACCGCAGAGAATTTCATCCGCTCGGCGAAGGCACCGAGGATCAGAGCCGGGGTAATAGCGGCGAAGGTCGCTTGAAAGAAGACGTAAATCAATTCGGGGATGACCACCCCTTTGCTGAAGGTCGCCGCCACCGATTCGACGGTGACCCCGATCAGCAACATTTTACTGAAGCCTCCAATGAAGGCATTGCCCTCGGTAAAGGCGAGGCTGTAGCCGTAGACAACCCAAAGTACCATACACATCGAAAATACGGTAAACACCTGCATCAACAGCGACAGCATGTTTTTGGTCCGGACCAGACCGCCGTAAAAAAGGGCCAGGCCGGGAATGGTCATCAGCGACACCAGGACGGTAGCGACGATCATCCAGGCAGTGTCGCCTTTATCGGGGACCGGGGCGGCGTCGGCGGCAAAAACGGTTCCGCCAAGATTGACGACAAGCACCAGGAAGAGGATGGTGCAGAGAAATATGAGTGACTTTTTCATGACGTTGCTCCCTCTGATATCAGATTGCATCAGGACCGGTTTCTCCGGTACGAATACGCATTATTTGCTCGAGATCGAAAACGAAGACCTTGCCGTCGCCAATCTGCCCGGTTTGCGCCGCTTTTTTTATTGCCTCGATAGTTTTGGCCAACAACTCGTCGGGAATGGCTGCTTCAACCTTCACCTTCGGCAGGAATTCAACGACATATTCGGCACCGCGATAAATCTCGGTATGCCCTTTCTGACGACCAAACCCTTTGACTTCCGTCACCGTTACCCCGTTGACCCCGACAGCGGTGAGGGCTTCACGGACATCGTTGAGTTTGTATGGCTTTATGATTGCTGATACGAATTTCATTTGCTATTCCTCCAACCAGACAGCCGCGAAGCCGCGGGCTGCTGTCATCATGATAAATTGCTCACCGGTACCCCACGCATCGATGAGAACGAACCCAAAGAGTTGCTCTTTATCCGGAACCTCTGCTCGCTGCTCCGGAGAACCGACCCTTCGGGGAGAACCGCACGGTCACACCGGCGAGGTCCGGCAAACCCCTTGGCAAACTTTTTGGGAATTGTTGTTGGCGCTTCACTCTCCTTTCCTCCTTATCGTGTCAGTGAGATAATGCTGCTCAGGTGAAAATGTCGTTTGTACAACTTTATCCTGATTAAAGCAAAAGAAGTGCCACGCTGTTCATTAATTTGTTTATTTGTTTTTTATCAAAGAGATATGGATGGAAATGCGGTTATTGCCGGGGAGCTGGGCCGGCAATTAACACGACATTTATGTAATATATTTATTCCAACAATGACATTTATGTAGTTATATACTCTGGCCGCAGGACGACTTACACAGTTGGCGCGGATGGATGGCGGGGAAATCAGCAGGGGATCAGCGGACGCGAGGGGCCGGAACCTCGGCCAAGGATGCCGAAACGGATGATGCCGGCGGCGCAGGACCGCGGACGGTCTCCCGCGATCGACCTTCCCGACAAAGGGGAAGATTTGCCTAGATCTTGGATGTACTTTGCAAAACGAAAAATTTGAAGGACTGAGGGTGGCTGATCATGTCTTGACGGCGACGTGCTTAACCGGGTTTTTGCGGTATAAAGGGTTCGGTTCACCATGACAATAGATCGCCTCAAGATAGGAGAGCTTCCGCGGCAGCTGCGCCGGCCCGCCTCTCGCCACCAGGAAGGTTGCCGTCCGGCCCTTGGCCAGAAGGCCGAAATCGTCAAGTCCGAGCAGCCGGGCGCCGTTGCCAGTCGCGCAGCGCACCGTTTCCGCCAGGCTGTAACCGGCCTTGATAAAGAGTTTCATCTCCTCAACCAGCGATTCCCCGTGGATTACCCCGAGGCTGCCGGAGTCGGTCCCGAGAGCGACGGTCACCCCCAGTTCCCTGGCCAGGGCCAGCTGCGCGAGCTGATGGCTCAGATTTTTCTCGATCACCTGCCGGTTGGCCTGGGGGTCGGCGTAACCGATATTGGTGGCATAGGCCTTCATGGTAAAAACAGTCGGCACCCAGACCACCCCCTTCTCCGCCATCCGTTCGAGATTGTCTCGGCCCATGAAGAAACCGTGCTCAATCGAGTGGCAGCCCGCCTCCACCGCCAGGCGTACCGGCTCTCCGCCGTTGGCGTGGACCATCACCTTCCGGCCCTGCCGGGCCGCGGCCCTGACCAGCCCAGCGATCTCTTCCCGGGAGAACTGCGGCTCCGTCTTCTGCCCGAAAACCTTCAGGCTGTTGAGGCCTGAATTAACGAGCTTGACCTGATCGCCGGCGTCCCCTTCCCGCCCGTAGGCCTCGGCGAGACTCTCCCCGTCATGCGGGGCGCGGCCGATGAGGGCGCCGTACCGCCCCTTGCCGTGCCATGCCCGATCGGCGGTCTTGACGATCATCCCGGGATGCATCTCTTCCGCCCGGCTATAACGAAACGCAAAGCCACCCCGATCGCCGCCGTCGCGGACGGCGAGCACCCCGTGGCTGAACAGATAGTGGAGGTGCCGGGCGATGACCGGCCGGATCTCCTCATAGCCGGCGATCATTTGCCTCTCCCGCGTCACTTTGTCGGTGGCACCGGACATGAACAGATGAACATGACTGTCGATCAACGGCGGCAGGACCGTGCAATGCGACAGGTCGGTAATCCGCGAGGGGTCCGGGCCGTAACCCGGAAGGTACGGTTCGATTGCCGCAAAGCGGCCGTCAACGATTTTCAACAGTACTTTTTCCTGGATCGGTCCGCCGCTGCCGTCGATCAACCAGCCGGCCAAAAGAAGTGTCGCTCCGCTCATGAATTCACCTGTTTCCCTTCGTTCAAGCCATACTTCATCGCCAGGGCGGCCCGCTGCTCTGACGGCAGTGTCCCCATATATTTCTTCCAGCCGGGACACCAGGTGACATGCCAACGCCAGATACGGCCTAAAAGCGAACGAGGATTCTCCTCATATTTTGCCCGAAACCGGCAGCTCGCACAATTGTGTTCACTCATCCTTTCTTTTCCCATGATGGTCGTGGCCGCCCCCTCCTATTCGTCCCGACAAATGGGCACCGCCCGGCACTCGTGAAAGATCCGGGCGGTGCAACGAAGACAGATCGACCGATCGAGGCGGTTGAAAATATCGGCGATCGCCTCCTTTTTTGATACGAAGATATTCTCGGTCCCGAGATCGAGCAGGTATTCGAGAAATTTGAAATGGCTGCAGATCCCCTCCTTCATATCGTAAAAATAGAGCTGACCGCCTGCCCTCTCCCGGTCTTTTGCCAGATGGATCAGCAATTCGGCGCCGGCCATGTCAATGAAGTTGATACCGCTGCCCACCAGGAGCAGGTGTTTTTGCTCGGGACGGGCCTGAATCATGGCATTCAACCTGCTCTGGACATGGCTGATTGCCCCGAAATAGAGCGAACCGTCGATCCGGACAATCTTCAATTGCGGACATTCGACCAGTTTCGGATCGGTGACGAAGGGTCGTGATTCGATACGAGGGTCGGGGACTCGGGCCAGAATTCTGGGATGGGAGGTACGATTCAGGTAAATCGCCAGCGACAGCATGATTCCAAGGAGAATGGCGAACTCCAATTGCAGAAAAAGGGTGGCCAGAAAAGTTGAGCCGACAATAACCGTCTCCGGCACACTGGTCTTGGCAATCTTGACGATATGGCGAGGATCGACCAGACGCCAGGCAACCAGGAAGAGAATGGCCGCCATGGCGGCGTTGGGGAGGTACGCCGCCAGCGGCGCGACAAAGAGGGCGACCACGACCAGGAAGGTCCCGGCGAAGATTGCCGCAAGCGGCGTTTTCGCCCCGGATTCATAATTCAAACCACTCCGGTTAAAGGAGCCGGTCGCCACGTAGCTGCTGAAAAAACTGCCGATGACATTGGACAAGCCCTGGCCGATGAACTCCTGGTTGCCGTCCAGGTCCTGGTCGGTCTTGTCGGCCAGCGACCGGGCGATGGAAATCGCCTCGGTCAGGGCGAAAAGGGTCATCGCCAAAGCGGTCGGAGCGAGCAGTTTAATATTCTCTAAGGTCATCCGTGGCAGGGATAAAGGCGGCAGGGTCGCCGGCAATGCCCCCAGCGTGACGATGCGGGCGGTCTCCCTGCCGACCAGGGAAACGATGACCACGGCGACAATACTGCCGAAAACCATCGAGATAATCATGTACGGCAGCCTAGGCCGCCACCGTCTGAGCAAGAGCGCTACGGCCAGAGTGAACAGGCCGACCGCGGTGGTGTAGGGGTTGATGTCACGGAGATGGAGGATAAGGTTGCCGACGGTATGGTGGAAATCGGCAGCCTGGGGATAGGTCAGCCCGAAAAAATGTTTCATCTGGCTGGCGATGATCAGAATGGCTGCCCCCGAGGTAAAGCCGACCACCACGGAGTGGGAAATGAAATTGACCAGCGACCCGAAACGCACCAGGCCCAGGCTGATCTGAATCAGCCCGACCATGATGGTCAGAGTCAGCGCCAGCTGCACGTATTCGCTGCTGCCGGGAACTGCATGTTCGCTCAAGGAGGAGAAAAGAACGATGGAAGCGGCGGTGGTCGGCCCGGACACCAGGAGCCAGGAAGAGCCAAACAGGGCGGCGATAATCGCCGGGACCATCCCGGTATAGAGCCCGTACTCCGGCGGCATCCCGGCGATGGTGGCAAAGGCGACCCCCTGGGGCAGGGCGAGAACCGCCCCGGTCAGGCCGGCCAGCAGATCGGCCCGCAGAGTCTTTCTCGAAACCCTCGGCCACCACAGCAGAAACGGTAATAGCCGCCGTATCCTCGCCGGTTTTCCGGGATCACAACAATTATCGGGTGGCTGTTTCATCGGCGTGCCTCTCTGTTGCAACCTGGCCGGGCATCACGCGAAATGGCCGTTCTGGAGCATTCCCCGCCATGGTCTGAGACAAGGCTGGCTATTTCACAAAATTAGGTTTTCAGGGGGCCCGGCGCGATACTTTTCCGACCGGAAATAGTCCGGCCGACACAACCGGGTGAGGCGTTCCCGGCGTTACCGATGCGTCTGATCAGAGGCGCCGGCATTGTAGGCACATGCCGTGAAATCGATGTGCTGCCGACACTTTTTACAGACGTGTTCCCGGTTGAATTCATCGGAGAATACCTCTATTTCCGTACCGCAATTCTGGCATTTACAGAGAAATGACTTGAGGTTTTTGAATGCTTCGAAACCTGGGCAATGGCTGCTTGGAGTATTCATCGTCTTTGCCTTCTGCGTTGAGGTGGGTAGTTGTCTTCTCGGGAAAAGTGAGCAGGGTACGATTGTCGCCGTGATCGGCTCCATTACTTCGTTGTATGAATTGCCGGTGCAGTAGTCAAGGGGAAATGCGCCAAGACACCCGCCATACCGGCTCAGGAAAACTTCGTTGCCGATGGCTCCCCGCCACTAAAGACATGGTTGACCTGCTGAATCCACAGGTCCTCGGACAGCACCACCATCAGATCGGTGATGCCGTCGAGCACCGCCTGGATCTCCTGGCGCTTTTTCTCCAGCTCCTGGTTGGAGGTCTTGAGCTGTTCGACCTTCTCCTCATCAGGCAGGAGATGCGCTCTTTCCTCTATAATATCAATGTAGTTTTTGTTCCCGATTGTCAATAACCGAGCGGTTGCGCAATATCACGCCAACGATCACCTCTTGAAAAGAACGCGGCCATTTCCGGACCGGTTTATTGACTTGCTATGCATTTTGACTTATTGTACAGTTAATCGTACATGTTCCTGAGGAGGAATGCCATGAATACTATTACATACACTTCGGCTCGAAGTAATCTTGCGCAAACAATGGAAAAAGTCTGCGATGATCATGACCCGATCATAATCACCCGAAAAGCTGCCAGGCCAGTCATAATGATGTCTCTTGATGACTATGAAGCACTCGAAGAGACCGCCTATCTCCTGCGAAGCCCCAAAAATGCCCGCCGACTGCTTGAGTCGATTGCTCAACTCGAAGCAGGCAAAGGGACTGAGAAGGAGCTCACCGATTGAAGCTCATATTTTCGAAACATTCCTGGGACGAATACCTTTACTGGCAAAATACCGATAACAAGATTGTAAAACGAATCAACATCTTAATCCGTGCCATTGAACGGACGCCATACGAGGGGATAGGCAAACCTGAACCCCTGAAACATAGCCTCTCCGGATATTGGTCCCGTAGAATCACCGATCAGCATCGCATTGTCTATAAGGTTGACAACGGGTCCGTTATAATCGCCCAACTCCGTTATCATTATTGATATTTCTTTTCGCACCGATCTCCAGGCACAACACCCTGTTCACTGGAGCCGTTTGTTCGGTTCAAGTTGTTCATCTTTTCATACTCTTCTTGGCTGTCTTCATGAAGCGTCCGAAGGCTTTATCCTTTTTTCGTTTATCCAGGTACGACATCTCATAGTGCTCCGACTCCTTCCTCAGCTTCACATAACTCGAATAGCGCTCTTGGCTCAACTCGCCGTTGGCAATTGCCGCGAGAACCGCGCAGTCGGCTTCCTGGGTATGGCTGCAATCGGCATAGCGACACGCCAGGGCAAGCTCAATAATATCTTCAAACCCTTTGTTCACCCCGGCACTGGCGCCGACAAGGCCTAATTCTCTCATGCCGGGCGTATCAATGAACATAACGCCTTGATCAAGAACAATGAGTTGTCGACGCGTAGTTGTGTGGGTGCCTTCTCCCGTTCCACTGACGGTCTGGGTCTCAAGAGCATCCCGACCAAGCAGATGATTGATCAGTGTCGTCTTGCCGACGCCCGATGACCCAAGCAGGCAATAGGTTCGACCCGGTATTAACAGCTGGTGAAATTCGTCAAAGCCGGAGCCGGTTATGTTGCTAAGGGCAATGACCCTGGTCGTGATGCCAGCCTGTCTGATCGCCGCAAGCTTTTGTTGCAGTTCCTCGGGGGAGATTAAATCCGTCTTGGCAAGAATGACAATCGGCTCGACATGTCCGTCCGCGGCCATGACTAAATACCTATTCAGTCTCGGTAAATTAAAGTCGAAGTGACATGACTGGATAATGAAAGCACCATCAATGTTGGCGGCAATCATCTGGTGGTCCACTTCCTCGCCGGCCCGCTTTCGGCGTAAAAAGGTCCGTCGCGGCAAGACCCCATGGATGATGGCCGAGGTGTCATCATTGTGATACTGGACGGTGACCCAATCGCCGACACAGGGCAGCTCGGCCGACGACTCAACAAGGAAATAGAACTTCCCGGCAAGTTCAGCGGGAAGTTCTCTCAGTTCATTCCTGATAATATAGGAATTGCGGTCGACCGCCGACACCCGGGCAAGGTCCTGCCCCTCATGGCGGATGGCATCGACATGTGCTTCAAACCATTGGTCAAACCCGAGATCACTCAATTTCATTATAATTTGCCCCCGAACATGACAGTTAACCGACGTTGTCCATTGAAATTCATGAAAACCTGAGGCGCTCCGGCTGGCGTCGGATGGAGTGCATGGTTGGGAGGACTACTCAAACATTTCATCTGCCATAGTCCCTTCACATACTTTGGTGACCACGCCGGTAATTGTTGCAGAAAATTGGTTATCGAACGGAACGTCGATATCGCCACACTGCATATGGACAGTAATTTCCGGATCATACAGTCCAAGTTTATAGACGACGGCAGCGGCAGAGCCTTACTACTGCTGCCGGATGCGAGGGTATAGCCGGCACCCCGTTCCCAAATTTCAATTTTAATATTCCGACGATCAATGATCTTCATAAACTGGACATTTATCCTCTTCGGGAACATCGGATGACAAGTCCTTCATCATAAAGTGACCGTGCAAAAATACGCAGCCCATTTCCGCTTTTTTCCGCTTCGCCGCCGTCAGGATTGAAGATGCGAAGACCAAAATCGCAAGATTTGCTGGCAATTGGACCATATAAAATACCATCCGAGCCAATGCCATAATTACGGTGACAGATAAGACTCATCTTTTTAGGAGAGAGTTCACCTGACAACGATTCTGGTCTCAGTACTATGTAATCATTACCTAAAGCGTGATATTTGGAAGAGCGCGCATCAAGCGCAGTTCTTCTTTGAATTTTTTTCAGGAGGTTGCGATTCTTCGGTGATTAGCAAAGAGGCTGCATGCTGTTCCGCGAATAACCTGCCGGCGTGCTCTATTATCGACTTATTTGGCGCCATTTTTTCGTTTGTGTCCATTATCAGAATTGGATTACCTGTAATTCCACGGCTACGGAAAATCGCTAACACATCTTCACTGGAGAGCGGATTTGAATAGTCTATCCCGTACAGAGACGCAAACTTATTTGATAGCCCATGTAACGTTGTATGTACCTTGCATGTGGCCGTGGACTTGGCCAAATCAGACATTGCAACCCAAATCGCCAAAAAGTAGACGTCTCCAGGAAAGTGAATGTGTATTTCTTTGATTCCATAACAACTGATGCACAAAAAAACGAATCGCAGCGGTTAACCCCAGAGATCCAAGACCAAATTTCGGCTCAGGTCGAGATATTTGTATTGCATGGAAGGATCATTGCAAAACACTTCCAAAGTTATAGTTGTGTCGTAACCTTTTGCCTTCAATAAATCCACCGCATTTTGCCAATTAACGCTGCCAACGCCCAAAGGCATATGGTCATCGGTTCTGGACCGGTTGTCGGAAAAGTGAACATGCTCGATGTATTCCCCCAATTCTCTGCAAAAAACCTCATGGTTGTCGGAGCCGAAATTGGTGTGTCCGAAATCAAGATGCAGCTTTAAACCCGGAACCGCGGTCAGTAGATGTTTAAAGGTCGAAACACGGTCAAAAGGGGCTTTATAGTTTTCGAATACCAGTGTAAGTCCATAAGATTCTGCCATTTGAACAATGGGTGCCAGGGCTTCGATGTTGAATGCAACGATATCTTTTTTCATGCTGGGCGGGCAGAAATAGCAGGGATGAATATTCATTATTTTTGCATTTAACGCTGAAAATATTTTGGCACATCTCTCTAATTCAATAAGACAAGCTTCTCGAACCCCCTGGATTGGATATGCATAGGGTAAGAAGGGGTCAGTATGCCCTGTAATAAATAGACCGTAGGTATCAAGGATTGGCTGCAATTTTGAAGTATCAACGGTAGTGGCATGAGGTCCTTCAATGGTCAAGTCTAAAAAGTTGAATCCTGCCTTGCCGCAGAATGTTGCTTCGTCGTAAATCGATTTTGCCGGGTTATTCATTATGCCAATGTGCATAGCATTTTCCTTCCTTGGATTTGGAATGCGAAGACATCAAACTTAAACGCCTGCTCTTTGGTGATGTCTCTCGGGTAAGCGTAGGTTTCGCCGGCTGCGGCTATTTCATGGAAGATTGGCCCAATTTGGTCGAAGTCTTCTTTTGTGGCTTCTCGGATATTCATAGGCCTCGAATCTGTTCTTGTGAAAACATTACGTATTTCTCAACTGAAGGTCCGCAGCGCAGCGTCATACAAGTCAGGTTCAGAAAATAATTAACGAAAATTATTACTCAACTATCTTATACCCCGCCGATTTCAAAGGTGATTCCTGAACTGACAACCTCAACAGGTATTCCAGAAGTTATCATGTATTCTGCAATCGAATGATCCAACTTCTGGCCGGCCACCCAGCTATCACCAATGATCCCGATTTTAATATGCTCTGCCCAATCATAAGGTCGTGTTCGGGTGGCAACGTGATATGCTTTGTCAAAAGATACGTCTCTTTGTAAGTAAACTGCGCTGAAACTAATGCAGAGCAGACTGGCAACTGCAATCCCGATTATTGCCTTCTTCAATAGGCCATTTTTCTTCATCGATTTTCCTTAACGCATAACGTTTATTATACTGCAGGGCCATTTCTGTGTGAAATGGCCAGATCGTGAATTTTCAGATCACTTCGTTGTTCAGATTTGCCCACGTTTGTGCTGCGATTTTTGACTTTGCTTCATCGTATTTTATTCCGCATGTAGCAGAAATGTAAGATTTTTCGTTCATATTAAGTGAGACTTTGGCTGTTTACAAGGAAAAATCGTTAGGATTGAGGGATGCGGCATTTTGGGTATATGGCCCTGTTATAACGCTGCCGTATATCCGGGAGATGAGTTCGTTACTGCTGACAAAACTTCTCGCAAGCTGTGGTTTCGACGGGGCGTTCGTGCTGCCTTTTGGGAAATACCACCTGATCTATCGATGAGACAATAAGTCAAAATTAACTAGTTATTTCTTTATATCATGTGTAATATTAAAGAGTTTCGCAGCAGTAATTTTGGGAAATTTCTTCTTGAAAGCAGATTGGTGGCTTCAGGGAGAGAAAAATTTATGGTTCACTGGACCAGATAATCCTTCGAATATCGATTGCAGCACCCGCAAATTACCTGGTTGGAACTCCTTCCTCTTTACCTCAAAGAGCTCAACACCGCCGCCACCTATAAAGATTGGCAAATTCGTCAAGCTGATCAGGCGGTCCGCCTCTATTTCAGCATTATGTTTTTTCGCTTTGTCTTCACAATCAAGATCTTGGCGATCTCAAAAATGCTGTCGTGATATCTCGGTTTTAACGTTAACCACGGCTGCCGGTTGTTTTCTCGATGGACGAATCGGGACGACTGCTGCATAATACCGGAGAAACCGCCGGCCTGAGGTGGATGATCGGCGATGGTGGCGATCCCAGGGGCAACGAACAGACATGGATGCCCCTGTATTTAGTTTTTCCCATGAGCCCGAAGGAGATGGCTGGTCGATGAAAACCTATGAGAACTACCTTTTCGATGCCGATGGCACCCTGGTCGACACAATCGACCTGATTGTCGACTGTTTTTCCTATATCACCGCCAGATATGCCGGCCGGACCCCGCCGCGGGAGGTGATCGTCGCCGGCATCGGCACTCCGCTGGTCGACCAGCTCACCCTGCATCTCGGGCGGGAGTTTGCCACCCAGGATGTGCTGGACGACTACCTTGCCTACCAATTGCGGGTAATGGGCGACCGGGTCGCCCTGTTTCCGGGAATTGCCGAGGGGTTGCGGGTGCTGCGGCAAAGCGGCAAGAAGCTGGCGGTGGTCACCGCCCGGCGTCGCTTTAGCCTCGAGATCATCCTCCGCCAGACCGGCATCGCCCAGTTCTTCGATGTCGTGGTCACCCCCGAGGACACCGGTCGCCACAAGCCCGACCCGCAGCCGGCCCTGCTGGCCATGGCCCGTCTCGGTGCCGACCCGGCGGCGACGGTGATGATCGGCGACGCCTTCCACGACATCAGTTGCGGCGCCGCCGCCGGCATCGATACAGTCTTCGTCGGCTGGAGCCACACCGACCCCAGCACCCTGCCCCTGCCCTCGACGTGGACCATCGCGTCGATGGCGGAACTGGTCGACCCGGTGACGGGTGGATGATTTATAAACAGGCTATGTCCCCACAGCGGATATGGCGTAATTTACAGAGAAACAAAAAGGGGGCATCTTACACCTTGACATGTAAGCCCCCGTCACCAAAGAAGTTTGATGCCATAGTCGGCGAAGACGCTGTCCGCCGTGACCATGGTCAGCTTTTCCGTGAGAGCCTGGGCGATCAGCAGGCGATAAAACGGGTCACGGTGCAGAAACGGCAGTTTCTCGATCTTTGCCGTATGGCGCAACTCGATATTCAGCAGGGTAAAAGCGTTGGCCGCCAATTGCTCCGACACGAAACGCTCGACCGGCCTGGCAAGCCGTAGTTTGCCGAGACTTGATTTTATTGCCATTTCCCAGCAACTGGCAATACTCACCAAGCACTCGTTGCCGGTGTCGGCAATCGCTTGCCGGGCTGGGACAGTCAGATTGGGAGCGTCGTCGACCCACCACAGGAACACATGCGTATCAAGAAGCAGGCGAGGCATCAGACGTATTCCTTGAAATCCTCGAGTAACCCATCAAAATCCGGGGCCACCGCCAGTATCTGCCCCTTGGCTGAACCGGGTTGACGCCTCTGTATCCCCTCAGCCACTGGAATCAGCTTGAGAAGCGGCTTGTTATCCCTGGCGATCACGATCTCCTCCCCCAACAGTGCTCGCTTGACCAGTTCGGAAAAATGGGATTTTGCTTCGGCAATATTGTACGTTTTCATGATACACCTCCATGTTGGTCATTATAGGTGACCAACATGGAGATGTCAAGGCGGAGCATCTTCGAACGGTGATAACCGTGCCTGTCCCCTCAATTGTTCACCGTCAACTCAGCTTTATACCCATCCCTGGCCATTTACAAAGTGCGGCATGTCGAGTAGACCGGATTCTCCCGTGAGAACAAAACAATACAAACGAGTCTTTCAATGACGCCTTGCCGCACGCAGCTACTGCGTGACTGTTGTTTTGCCTTATCCCCACCGTTGTCACCGGCCCCTCTCAGAACCGTGCTTGCGCTATTTACGCACACGGCTCCTCACATAGTCAATTCACGGAGAAACCAAACATACTGACCCTGATCCGTGGTATCGGCAAAGGAAACCGCTTCAGCATTTCCAAGAACTTTTCCCAATTGAGGCAGTTTCTTTTCCCCCTACGATTCAGCCACTTGAACAGCAGCTTCCGCACTTCCTCGCCGAACCTGGCGATTCCTCGCAGATTGTCGGTTACGCCGTAGTAGTTATAATGACCCCTCAATTTGGCATTAACTGTTTTCCAAAGTTCTTTGGTCTTCAATATCCTGGCCTTCTTCAGCCATTCTTTGAAGATCTTCAGCTTAGCGATAAACTTCTTGCGGGATGTTACCCGCTTCATCCAAAAACCTGTACCGTCCTTCCTTGTTCCGCAATAGTGAGTTAAGCCCAGAAAGTCAAACGTCTCGGCTCGTTGCCCTCTTCTTTTGGCGTTTTGGACGGCGAATCTTCCAAACTCCATCACCTTAGTCTTCGTCGGTTCTACCTCAAGCCCGAACTTGCCTAGCCGTTTCCCGAGTTCTGCTCGAAACCTTTCCGCGTCCGGCTTATACTGAAAGCAGACAACGAAATCATCGGCATAACGAATTAACCGGGCAAAGCCAGTACAGCTCTTGCGGTAGACTTTCTCAAACCAGAGATCAAGGGCATAATGAAGGTAGATATTTGCCAAAATTGGTGATATTACACC
>JBBRGP010000020.1:0-16549 GCA_038224105.1 Desulfobulbales bacterium
AGTCAAGCACCGTCGGCACAACAAATAATCGCGGCATGAGTCTGGTTGAGCGGGTATTTTATTTCCATGAGGAGACTCGCCGGGGAAACTTCCCCAACTCAAAATCACTTGCCAGCCACTTCGAGATATCCTCCGCCACGGCCAAACGTGACATCAGTTATCTTCGCGACCGGCTTCTCGCCCCGCTCGCCTTCAATCAGCAAAGACACGGTTATTACTACACGGAAGAAGGTTTTCGCCTGCCTTTCGCGGACAGTCCGCGTATCATTTTTCTTCTTGCCATGCTCGGCAGGTTCGCCGAAGAGGCCGGACTTGGCGGCCTGCCGGAAGTGAGGCAACTGGAGCAACGGCTTGCCGCGATGATTTCCCCGGATTACCGGAAAATCATCGATTCCCTCCATTGCCAGTGGATCGAGGTGGAAACCATCGATCACCGGATTTTTGAAACGATTATCGAGTCAGTGGTCAAACGGCGGCTCCTCGATCTGCAGTACCTGCCGATCGGCGGAGAACCGCGGGCGAGGACGGTCGCGCCGCTGCAGCTCATCAACTATCAGGGACGCTGGTACCTCTTCACTTTCTGCCTGCTGCGCCGGGCGACCCGTATTTTTCATATCGCCAGAGTCCAGAGCGCCACGGTCGGCCAGGTCCCGATTCCCGATGACATCGGATTTGACCGGGACCATCTCCTCCAGTCATTTGGCATCTTCCACGGCCGCCCCCGCTACCAGGCGGAAATTCTCTTTACCTCCACCGCCGCGGATATTGTCGGTAATCAACTCTGGCACAAAGACCAAAGGCTGAGGCGCGTCGACAAGGGAGTGGTGATGCACCTGCCGGTCAGCGACGACCGCGAACTGGTCATGAAGATCCTCCAGTATGGGGCCATGGCCCAGGTCATCGCCCCGCCGGAACTCATTGACCGGGTGCGCCGGGAAATAACGGCAATGGCCGGCATCTACCCGCCGGCACCGGAAGTTATAGCCGATCCATTTGAGATAACAGAAATTTTTTGGAAAACTTCAACACCACATGGAAAATGAGTAAAAACGACAACAAATTTATGATAGTATTCTATCTGCTTGACACGAAAGCTGAGACCAAGGATTCATCTTGAGGATATTTTTCTTACAGCCGTCTATTACCTTTATGGGGGAGTGAAACGATGAAATACGCTTTTATCGCTTTAGTTGCATGCTATCTGCTGGTTTATGGTTGCGGACCGGACAATTCTAAAAAAGAGGAGAGCAAATCTGACAAGGCTACCCACAGCACCGTGGTCACGCCGCCACCGGCCGCATCGGCGGTGACCGAGCAACCGGCCCAACCTACTCAACTGGCGGTAGCCGCACCACCGGCCCAGCCGGCTGTGGCGGAATCACCGGCGGTCACGGAACAACTCGCGGTTGCCCAGCCGCTGGCAGCCGCACCGCCAGCCACCGTTGAACAGCAGCAGGCCCCCGCCGTTGCCGACAACCAGCAGCAACCCTGCAAGATGATGACCGGGGAACCAGCCGGTCAACCACGGGCGGAGGATGTCATCGTCATGCCCTGCGGTCATGTCTTTGCCCGGCGGGATGTCCCGGCCGATGCCCCCTGCCTCAAACCGGGGCAACGCCCATGCTGCATAATGGTTGAGGAACAGGCCGCAGACGAGGCGGGCGAGCAGCCGGAAGAAGAGATAGTGATCATGCCCTGCGGGCGCGCCTTTGCAAGACAGCCGATTCCGGCCGATGCCCCCTGCCTGACCCACCCGCAACAGCAGCAAATGCAAGGGCAGACCGAAGTCCAGCCCGAGGCAATGACCGAAGGCGACCAGGATCTCGCCATGGCCATGCAGGACATGGTCGAGGCAACCAACGACATGGTGCTGGTCACCAGACAGCTGGTCTTGGCCACCCAGGGCATGCTCAAGGCTACCAGGGAAGCTATGGTCGATACCGACAAACAGCCACCGGCGACAGGACAGGGCGCTCAACCGAGCAGTCAACCGGCTGAGACTGGTGGTCTGAACCAGACCGCCACCGGCGAGCAAGGGGCGGTCAATGCCCTGATGGATGCGGTTAACGCCACCAAGAAAGCGGTCGAAGCAACCACTCAGGCCGTTTCCAAGGCTCTCGAACCAAAACAGCCTTAATGCCTTACCGGTTGATTTCTTGTTTTTTGCAAGAAATCAACCGGTCTAAAGGTACTTATCCCCTGCAAACGGGGATAGGTACCTTACAGATTGCCAAACGGCCTAAGGCCAATTACAATCCTCTCGTTCCTTTTCCGAAAAAAATTGCAGTCCCGGCTGCTCTTTCTTCTGAATCACGCCCAGTCAAGGGGAGATCACCATGCTCGGAAAGCCGCTTCCTTTGCGATCGCACCTGCTCCTCCTCATTTTCCTGTGCTCTGGTCTCTCTTCCTGTGCCAGCCTGATCACCAGCACGGTGATCAAACCGGCCATCGGCAACCTTCAACAGCAGCAGGACATCGACCTGGTCTGCGAGGGCGCTCCGGCCTATCTGCTGATGCTCGACAGCATGCTGGTCTCTTCTCCGGATAACCGCGAACTGCTGCTTACTACCACGCAATCGTACAGCGCCTACGCCACGGCCCTCGAAGAATGCGGCGGCGCCGACGGGCGAATAGATGCCATCGCCGTCAAGGCCAGGCTTTACGGCCAGAAGCTGCTCGGGCACCTGCTGCCTTCGGCCAGCAAAGGAGACAGCGCGACCTACGAGCAAAATCTTGCCGACCTCACCGTTGGCGATGTGCCCGCCGCCTTCTGGGGCGCCTCCGGCTGGTTGACCTGGGTTCTCCGGCAAAAAGGCTCCCCTGAATCGATCGCCGACATCGTCCTCATCGAAAAGATCATGACGAGACTCCTGGAACTCGACGAAGCCTACCAGGGCGGCAGCATCCATCTGTTCTTTGGCGGATATTACGCCGCCAAGCCGGAGATGCTCGGCGGCCGGCCAGATCTCAGCGCCAAACATTTCGAACAGGCTCTGGCCCTCGCCCAGCGGCGCTTTCTTCTCACCCAGACCACCTATGCGGTAACGCTTGCCCGAATGACCATGGACCGCGCGCTCCACGACCGGCTTCTCAAGGAAGTGCTGGCCTTCCCGCTGGACAGCGCTCCGGAATTCGGCTTCAGCAACCGGATTGCGGTGGGCCGGGCAAAACGACTGCTGGAGGAAAACTATTTCGAAGAGTAAAGAACGTCTAACGCCAATGATTTCGTATCTTCCGGAGACCTTATGCAACGACGCGCCCAGACCCTGATCCTCTGCACCGTCCTCTTTTTCTTCGGCACCTGCCAATCGCTCCAGGCTGCCCCGAAACATCTTTTTAAAATCGCCAGTCTCGCTCCGGCCGGTTCGATCTGGGTCGAGCAATTCGAGAAGTTTGCCAAGGAGGTGGAGACAAAAACCGGCGGCGAGGTCGGCTTTCGGGTCTATCCGGGCGGGGTCATGGGCGACGATCAGGCGATGTTCCGCAAGATGCGGGTTGGACAACTGCATGGCGGCGGCTTCACCATGACCGGCATCGCCACGGTCGTACCGGACTTCCGGGTCATGGCCATCCCCTCTCTCTTTCAGTCCTATGAAGAGGTCGATTATGTCAAAAACGGCCTGCTCCCCGCCTTCCAGGATCGCTTCCGGGAAAAAGATCTGGAGATCATCTCCCTGACCGAGGTGGGCTTCATCTACGCCATGTCGACCCAGCCGATCGATACCCTCGAAAAACTGCAGCAATCGAAAAACTGGAGCCCGTCCGGCGACCCGATTTCCGAAGCCTACCTCAAGGCCCTGGGGATCACGCCGGTCCAACTGTCCATCCCGGACGTCCTCTCATCCCTGCAGAGCGGCCTGATCGAGACGGTCTATAATTCCCTGTACGGTGCGATCGTCTTGCAATGGTTTACCAAGGCCAAATACGTCATCGATGAGCCTTATGGCTACGCCTACGGCGTCTTTGCCCTCGAGGGCAAAAAATTCGCCGCCCTTTCCGAGGCCCACCAGCAGGCGATCCACGCGGCGGCGGCCGTCCATTTTCCGATTCTTCTCGAGAAAACCCGGGCAAGTAATGACGATTCCCGCCGGGTGATGCTCGAGCGTGGCACGCAATTCCAGAAATTTGATGAGAAAACGGCGCAGGTGCTCCAGGAAAAACGAGAGGTGGCGGTCAACCAGCTGATCCCTGAATCTCTGTCCAGGGCCATTCACGACCAGACGATAGCTCTATTGGGAGAATTTCGCGGCACGTCGGCCGGAGGAAAAACCAAGTGACTGAAGCGGCGGCCCTCTACCAGACCAGCAAGGTGCTGGTGATCCTCGACGGGATTGAAGAGAAACTGCTCTGCCTGCTGCTGGTGGCGATGATCCTCCTCGCCTGTCTGCAGATCTTCCTCCGAACCGTCTATTCCAGCGGCCTGTTGTGGATCGACCCCGTCCTCCGCTATCTGGTATTATGGTCCGGACTCCTTGGTGCGGTCACCGCCACCGCCCAGGGCAAACACATCGCCCTGGACATCTTCGGCGACCGGATTCCCGCCCGCCTTGAGCCATGGATCGCCCTTCTCACCCAGCTGTTCAGCAGCCTGGCCGCGGCGGGACTGGCCTGGGCAGGCTGGCTCTTTCTTGCCGGGGAAATTGAGGGCGGCGGCGACGGCCCCCTCGCCCTGCCGCTGTGGTTCTGGAACGGCATCTTCCCTGTGGCCTTCAGCCTGATCGCCGGCAAATCCGCCCTGCTTTTGCTCATGCAGGGCAAGGCCTTGGTGGGCAGGAACGAAACCCCGGGCAACAAACCGCAATGACCACCCTGAAACTCCTCATCCTGACCCTCGCCCTGCTGCGGTCACCGCTGTTTTTGGTCATCGGGGCGCTGGCCCTGCTCTCGTTTTATTCGGCGGAAATCGACATCTCGGTGGTGATCATCGAAATGGCCCGGCTCGCCGACTCGCCGCTTCTGGTCTCCCTGCCGCTGTTCATATTCGTCGGCATTCTCCTTTCGGAAAGTAAAGCCCCCGGCCGGATGCTCCAGTTCACGCGGATCTTTCTCGGCTGGCTGCCCGGCGGTCTGGCGGTCATCTCCCTCGTCGTCTGTGCCATCTTCACCGCCTTTACCGGCGCCTCCGGGATAACCATCTTCGCCCTCGGCGGCCTGCTGCTGCCAGCACTCCTCGAGGAAGGCTACCAGGAAAGATTTTCCATGGGCCTGATCACCTCCTCCGGCAGCCTTGGCCTGCTCTTCCCCCCCAGCCTGCCCCTGATCCTCTTTGGAGTCATCGCCGAGGCCCGAATCGACCATCTTTTTCTCGCCGGAATCCTCCCGGGCACCCTGATGCTCCTGCTGCTCATCGGCTATGCGGTTATAAAAAGTCCGGTCCGCCTGGCAAAACCCGCCTACAGCGCCAAGGAGATCCTCCATGGCCTGCGCGTCATCGCCTGGGAACTGCCGCTGCCGGTCATCCTGCTCGGCGGAATTTACGGCGGGCTGTTCGTTCCCGGCGAGGCGGCGGCGGTTACCGCCTTCTATGTCCTGGCGGTGGAACTGATCGTTCACCGCGATATTCCCCTGGCCCGACTGCCGGCAGTGATGAGCAAATCGATGGTCCTGTTCGGAGGGATCCTGGTCATCATCGCCACCTCCATGGCCTCCACCAACTATCTCATCGATCAACAGGTGCCGGTCAGGCTCTTTGAATTTATCCGGGGCTTCATAGACAACAAATATACCTTCCTGCTCCTGCTCAACATCTTCCTGCTCATCGTCGGGATGATGCTCGATATCTTCTCCGCCCTGGTCCTCATCGTCCCCATCATTCTGCCAATCGCCGAGGGCTATGGGGTCGAACCGATTCATCTGGGGATCATTTTTCTCACCAACCTCCAGATCGGCTACTGCACCCCGCCGGTCGGCTTGAATCTTTTCCTCGCCTCCTACCGCTTCGAAAGGCCGATCGCCGAACTCTGCTACGCAACACTGCCCTTTCTCGGGCTGCTGTTCCTCACCCTGCTGGTCATCACCTACCTGCCCTGGCTGAGCATGGTGCTGCCCCGCCTGCTCGGCTGACGGCCGCTTTTCAGTCCGGCTTCAAGACCCCGACATAGGGGAGGTTCCGATAGCCCTGGGCATAGTCGAGGCCGTAACCGACCGCGAATTCGTTGGGAATATTCACCCCGCAGAAATCAATCGGGATATCGACCACCCGGGCCTGTGGCTTGTTTAAAAAGGTACAGGTCCTCAGGGAGCGCGGGTTGCGGTTGCGCATCATCCTGATCACCTTGCTGAAGGTGCGGCCGGTATCGACGATGTCTTCGACCAGCAGGACATCCCGGCCCTCGATGGACGAGTCGAGGTCCATGACAACTTTAACATCGCCGCTGCTGACGGTGCCATCGCCATAACTGGCGACCGTCATGAAATCGACCACCAGAGGAATTTTTATCCGCCGCACCAGATCGGCCATAAAGATAAAGGAGCCGCGCAGCAAGCCGATAACCATCAACTCCCGGTCCAGACGGCCGTAGTAGGCGGTGATCTCCGCGCCAAGGCGCATCACCGCCTCGCGCACTTCTTCCTCGGAAACGAGTATTTTCGTAATTTTCAGATCTTCCACAATCTCTCCCTTATCTACTTGGTATTGTTCGGTAGCCCGGTCCTCTCCCCGGACGATTTGCCCCTCGCTGTCCGTTACCTACCACGATTGTCCGCTTTTTCAAGAAAAAGCAGAGAAGAAGCGGCAGTTGCCCCGACTGCTGGCGGCATCCAGTCAGAAATACAATTGCTAAACTCGGCATGAAAGAGTAGCCTTGCATCGGCATATGGTACGTTTCGGCACCTCTTCTCACTTCACCTATTCGTTAATTTGATGATACCTTCCCGCCATTCAGTTTTGCGACAACATGAATGTGATCCTGCCTGAGGAGGCCTTAAAAAGACGCCGGTTCGACTCGCGGGATGCCGCCTTGTGTCTGGCAACCGATACCCTGCTCCCGGTCACCGGCTTTGTCGTTGCCATTTACCTTACCAGAACCTTGGGCCAGGCTCAGTATGGTCTGTATTCCATGTTGTTCACCATCGTTCTCTCGACCGAATTGGTCCTCTCCTCACTCTGCAATCAAGGCGCGATCAAGAAGATCGCCATGGAACCTGACTGGAGGTCCGTGGCCTCCCAGGTTATGAGGATCTACTGCATTCTCGGGCTTCTTTTCAGCCTTGGTCTTTTTCTGGCCAGTCCGCTTTTTGCCGCGATTCTGCGGCTGCCGGAGGCAACCCCCTTACTCAGGTTGTATGCGGCGGAGATTCTGTTTTTTTCAGTGGTGGCACCGCACCGATTGGTGTTCATTGCCCGCGGACTCTTCAGTCTTAAAGCCGTGCTGGGCAGTGTTTTCTGGGTTGGGCGCATGCTTTTGATCCTCATTCTGGTGGCCTCGGGCCTGTCCATTCATGGGGCCATTCTCGGCAATATCCTGGCGCTGGTCGGAGAACTTCTGGCTGCCCGATATCTCCTGCCAATTCCTATTCGCCTGACCCGCAGGGTTGACCTCGGGCCCTTGGTTCGCCTCGCCCTCCCGCTCATGGTATACGAGTTCTGTTTTGCCATAATCTTGCGATCCGACCTCTTCCTTTTCCGATTCTTTGGCGGGGAAAGAGATTCCTTAGGCCATTACGCAGCCGCCCAGATGGTGGCACTTCTGCCCCTCTATCTGACCGTGTCCCTGTCGGCCATGGTCCTGTCGACCGCCACCAAACTGGCATGTGAGGGAGAGACGGCTGCCTTTAAGGACCTCGCCCAGCAGCTTATAAAAATTCTCTTGTGGTTGCTGGCGCTATGTTCCATCGTTGCCGGGTCGGCGGCCTCGATCCTCGATCTGCTCTTTGGCCCAAGCTATACCGAGGCCGCGGGCATTCTCTTTGTCCTCTGTTATCTCCCTGCTCCGGTGCTCCTTGCCAAAATTGCGGCCAACCTCCTCATTGCTCATAACTACTCCGCCACTCCCGCCCGTTTGCTCCTGCCCGTGCTGCCGCTGACGATCCTGATGTCTGCCCTTTTGATCCCGGATCATGGGGCAGTCGGGGCGGCCTCGTCGATTGTTGGGTCATTTGCGGTGACGGCGGCCGGTTTTCTGTATGTGCTGCGAAGGGTCAGGATCATCCACCTCAAAATCGTCGACCTTCTGACGGTGGTGGCGCTGAGCGGCGGGCTCCTCTTTCTCTCAGCGCGCTGGCAAACCAAGGGACTCGGGGTGATTTTCGAGTGTCTGGTTCTGGTTGTTCTCCTGGTCTTGGCCCTGTATGCAACGCGGCAAATCGGTGAGAAAGAGTTGACCATGCTCCGTTCAGTGATCAGCAAAAGATATGCCTAAGCACATAATCTCCTCAGCCGTCGCGCCACGGCCCGGGTCGCGGGGAATAAACGATTCCATATCTCATCTTTTCCGGTTATTATGGCTGTTCAACTTGAGTATAACCGTTTTAAGCAAGCCCGCCTGCAATTCTGCCGATGCTTAACGCCAAGGTCTTGAAGTGGTGACTGAAAAGTCTCGGGATATGGTCTCCGTCGTTATTCCCGTCCATAACGGCGGCCAAAAGTTCAGGAGATGCCTCGAGGCTCTCCAACATTGCCACCCACCGCCTGATGAAATAATCGTCGTCGCCGATGGCCGAAGCGATGGCGCCTGGGCCATGGCCCAGGCGCATGGGCATCGAACCATTGTCCTTGAACGGCAAGGCGGTCCCGCCCATGCCAGAAATGTCGGGGCAGCCGCGGCGCACGGCGACATCCTCCTCTTCCTCGATGGCGATGTCGTCGCCGGCCCGGATATCATCGCCCGCATTCGCACTCTTTTTGCGGAGCAGGGGTATGTCTCAGCGATTATCGGCTCCTACGACGATGTTCCAGCGGAGCAGGACCTCATCTCCCAGTATCGCAACCTTCTCCACCATTTCATCCATCAATCCTCAAGGGAAGACGCATCCACCTTCTGGGGTGCCTGTGGCGCCATCAGAAAATCAGTATTCACGGCGGCCGGAGGCTTCGATCCTCGGTACCGGATGCCGTCGATAGAAGATATCGAACTGGGCTACCGGTTGCGACACCACGGTTATCGGATCCGTCTCCAGAAAGACCTCCAGGTCACGCATTTAAAGAAATGGAGCCTGGCGTCAATGGTTTGTACCGACATCCTCCGCCGCGCCATTCCCTGGACCGAGCTGCTTCTCAAGCAAGGCCGGATCATCGGGGATCTCAACCTTTCATTGATGGCCCGGCTGAGTACCGTTCTGGTGTTCCTGCTCCTCCTTACACCGCTGGCGGTGGCGGTTGTTCCCGAATATCTCGTGGTGGCCCTGCTTTGCTGCACTGTGCTGTTTTTTATCAACCGCGGGTTCTATTTTTTCCTGGCGCGAAAGCGCGGGTGGTTTTTTCTGCTGCAAACATTTCCTCTTCATTGGCTGTACTTCCTGTATAGTGGTTTTTCATTTCTCTTTGTCTTGTTCAGGGACAATTTCTGGCGTCGCTTCCCCAGATGCCGTGGCCGGGAAAAATTCTTCACATCATGAAAGCAAAGACTTCCGTATATGTGATCGGTGCCGGGCCGGCTGGTCTGGCCGCCGCCAGAGAACTGGTGGCAAAGCCTGATATCAAGCTCTATGTTATTGAAAAAGATGACAATGTTGGTGGAATTTCGCGGACGGAAGCCTATAAGGGCTACTTTTTCGACATCGGTGGCCACCGTTTCTTCACCAAGAACACCGCAATTGAAACGCTCTGGCGCACGACGCTGGGCCCGGACTTCCTGCCGGTCCAGCGCCGGTCGAGGATCTATTATAACCGCCGCTTCTTTCACTATCCGTCGAGATTCTGGAATACTGTCGTCAATTTGGGCGTCCTTGAGAGTGTGCTAGTCCTCGCCAGCTATCTGCGGGCCGTGCTCTTTCCCTCACCCCTGGAAAATACCTTTGAGGAATGGACGATCAATCGTTTTGGCAAAAGGCTGTACCAACTCTTCTTCAAATCCTATACCGAAAAAGTCTGGGGAATTTCCTGCGACCGAATCCTGTCGGATTGGGCGGCGCAGAGAATTAAAGGGCTCTCTTTTACCTCGGCGGCCGCCAACGCGATATTCAAAAACACCAAAGCCAAAAGCCTGATCGAGGAGTTCTTCTATCCGAGGCTCGGACCGGGAATGATGTGGGAAAGGTTCAGAGAGCATATCACCGGGGCAGGCGGCAGCGTCGAACTCGCTTGCCGCGTGGTATCGCTTCATCACGTCCGGGGGATAATCAGCGAGATCACCTATCAGAAAGAAAACGAACAACTCCGAGTGGCCTGTGACGAGGTGATTTCGAGCCTTCCCCTCGACAACCTGATCGGTGCCCTGGATCCTCCTCCACCGGACCGGATTCTTAAAACGGCGCGGAAAATTTCATACAGAGCCTTTATCATTGTCGTCCTGATCCTTGACAAAAAGGAGGTGTTTCCCGATCAATGGCTCTATATTCATGCCCCCGAAGTCGCGGTCGGAAGAATTCAAAATTTTAAGAATTGGTCGAGTGCCATGGTTCCCGATGGCCAGACGACGAGCCTGGGCATGGAATATTTTTGCAGCGAACAGGACCGCTTATGGCGTATGACGGATGCGGATTTTGTCAAGATGGCGACGCGGGAGCTGGCAATTCTCGGCATCGCCGAGGAGGCCTCCGTGCTCGACAGCGTCGTTATTCGCCAGCCCAAGGCCTATCCGGTCTACGACGATGGTTACAAAGCACATATCCAGGAATTGAAAAATTATCTCAGTCAGTTTGAAAATCTGCAAACCGTCGGGAGAAATGGCATGCATCGATACAACAACATGGATCACTCGATGCTGACGGGAATCATGGCCGCCGAAAATGTGCTTGGGTCCGCTCATAACATCTGGGCGACTGAGGATGCCGACACCTATCTGGAAGAAGGTCCGGCAAACACCAAGGCGTCCAGATTGACGAAATATCTGCGGCCCTTGCGGCAAAAGGGGACAATCTTCTCCACCGTCGCGATAATCCTGCTGTTTGTGTATCTCTGGAGTTCGGCGCTTCGATGACTTTTTCCAAAACGTTCATGAAACCATGGTGATAAGCCCGGGTATCTGCCTCCTGCTCGTGATCTACTGCCTGCTCTTTGTGGCATATCTGGGTTGGGGCAAACTCGGAGCCGCGGTCTTGGGTATTGATCTGCCTGAAGGGGGCGGCTATTTCCCTTTTGTCTGGCTCGGGTGGGCGATATCCCTGGTAGTGCTCCAGGCAATACATCTGTTATTGCCGATATCCGCCAAGCTATCGGCTCTTTTTTTTGTTGCCGGGCTGCTCTTTTCGTGCTGCCATCGACCGGGCTGGCGAGGGCTTTTCACCGGCATGCGATCGCTTCGGGCAGGATATCTGCTGGTCCTCATTTTCGGAGGCGCCTGGATTGCCGCGCATGCGTTGACCGAACCGAAACTGGTCGACTCGGCAGTGTATCACTTCAATACCATACGATGGCTCCTTGACTACCCTTTAATACCCGGACTTGGCAATCTCCATGGCCGGCTGGCCTTCAATCAGACCTTCTTTGCCTATGTCGCGTCCGTCCATGCTTTTCATCCCTTGGCCGGCGGACATAACCTCGCCAACAGTTTTTTATTGGTACTGCTGCTCGCGGACTGCGCTTTCCCGTTATTTGTACGAGCGAAGCTCAGGTCCGAACACCGCCGGCTGATGCTGCTGGTGAAGGCTGCCTTTATTCCGCTCATTTTCATATACGGCAAGAATTTTGCCCTCTCCTCTCCCTCCCCGGATCTCGCTTCATCCCTCCTGCGGGTGGTGCTGTTTTATAATTTTGTCGAAATTCTGGCGAGGCGTCGGTCCGGACAACACGATACCGCCGGAATCAAGCTTACCGTGCTGCTGGCGGTTGTGGCGATAACGGTGAAACTCAGCAACATCATGTATGCCGCCACCCTGCTCGGCCTGTGCACTTTTTTATACTTTACGGTACGATCGGCATTGCCGGATCCCGGCAAGGGCAAAGTGGGCAGGCATATCTGCTTTCTCCTGCTTGCCATCTGCCTGTGGGCGGGAAGAGGCGTGATTCTGAGTGGTTGCCCGATCTACCCCTCTTCGGCCTTCTGCCTTGATGTTGAATGGGCGGTGCCGGTGGAGCAGGTGGCGGCGGAAGCAGCCCTCGTATACAGTTCGACACGGGGGAAATCGACCAGTATGATGCCACAGGATTATTTGCGTAACCCGGAATGGATGGTCAAATGGTTCCACCGCATGTGGCAGTGGAAAGCCGGTTTTGCCTACCCGGCAAGCGTGGCATTGCTGGCCGTGCTGGCGGCTGTGGCAGCGATAGCATGGGCGCGGAACCAGGAGCAAAGATGTGGCAATGCCCTTTTGGCACTGGCCATAGCACCCCCGCTGTCGGCGCTCCTGTTCTGGTTTCTCACCGCCCCGGATCCGCGATTTGCCGATCCGTATCTCCTGCTCCTGGCAGTGGCCGGTTTTTTGCCGTGGCTTATCCCGCCAAAAGAGTCTCGCCTGCGAGCCATCGCTTTCCCTTTATCGATTTTCATCTTCATCAATGGCCCACTCTACCTTGCTCATCTAGAAAGCAAACCCCAGCGTCCCTTGGTCCTTACCCGGTCGCCGTACCCCGAACCGGTTCCGCTGGCTGCCATGAAAAAGTTCACGACTTTGTCCGGACTGGAGGTCTATACCCCTGTCCACGGCAGGCAATGCTGGGATTCTCCTCTTCCTGCCACGCCCCAGGAAAATCCGTATCTCCGGCTGAGAGGGGATTCGATCGGATCCGGTTTTGTTTCCCGGAAATAGAGAGAGAGGGGGGGTTGACAAAATCGCACCCTTACAAGATATCGACTACCAGCTACTCCTATCCCGAAAAAAATGAAAAGATCTGAACGTAGACGAGGCATTCTCCGGGCGCCGAAACTCCTCTGGGACGTTTGCTGCCGAGGCAACTATACTTTCAATTACGACATGATGCCGATGGTTGCCCGGCGGATGTCTTTTAAAAAACGTATCAATCTCGCCGTGTCCGGATTGAATCTTCTATATCGCAAACCGTTACCGTGGAGCATGCCGCTGCATCTGCAGTTTGAGCTTACCAATTATTGCAATCTCAAGTGCCCCGTCTGCCCGACCGGCTCCGGAATCATGAAGAGACCTCGAACATCAATGGAGGTTGAGGTTTTCGAAAAATTGATGAGCGAAGCGGCTCCCTATTTGCTGACCCTTTCCCTGTGGGGCTGGGGAGAACCTCTGCTCCATCCTCGTCTCCGGGATATCCTTGAGATTGCCGATAGGTATGATGCCATCACACTTCTGTCGACAAACGGGCAGATGTTGGACAAAGAAAGTGTTCAGAACGCTCTTCTCGATTTCCCTCCGAAATATCTGATCGTCGCCCTAGATGGCCTGACGGATGAAACCAACTCCACCTTTCGTGTCGGCGCCAAACTTGCCCCGGCCCTTGCCGGCGTCCGCGAGATTGCCAGGCAGAAATCGCTCAGAAAGCAGCTCTTCCCCATTCTGCACATGCGTTATATCCCGATGAAACACAATCAGCATGAGGTGGGGCAACTAGCGGACTTTGCCCGGCAGCACTTCTTCGACATGCTGACCATTCGAACCTTATCGATCATCGATACCGACCCTGCCGAAATTAACACCCACTCGCAATACCTTCCGGATGGCGACGCTTGGAAAGCCTACGCCTATCAAGGGAAAGAACGAATCCGTCGGGGGGATTATATCTGCCAGCAACCTTTCTGGTTTCCGGCAGTGTACGCCGACGGGACGGTAGTTGCCTGTGACCAGGATCACGAGGCGCAAGAGCCGCTGGGGAGCCTCTCGGAGGTCGCCAGCTTTAAAAAAATATGGTACAGCCGACGAGCATAAAAAAAACGGCTCTTGATCAGGGACCATAAGGAAAAACTGAGTTTTTGCGTCAATTGTCCGTATATCGACAGGCTTGATACGCACTGCAGCATCCAATCTTTTTTTCTCAACGACAATATCGATTTCCAGAGACTGCCGTTCAACCAAGAGGAGCGGCAGGGAGTCTCGGCCAAGGGATGACCGATCGCCAGCAGGGTCAAAAATTCACCCGTGTTCGCGGACAAGATTGAGGCGACCCTGGGTGAGCTGGCCCGGTCCGGGAACCGTATTTGGCGGTGCGACTACAGGGTGTGGACCAGGTGTTCGTAAGGCGTTCCCTGCAACACCGCGATGACCTGCTCGAAATCGTCGACAAAATCCTTGAGGGGAAAAGGGGTCGCTCTCTTCAAGTTGATGCTTGGGTTTGCGAGGGGAGGCAGTTCGAGGAAATCGGTAACCTTGCGGAGCGCGATCAACGGATTGGTCTGGATATCTTTTTCATAGTTCAACTCGAGAAGGTCATGGCCCTGTAAGGCGGTCTCAAGTCGTTGCAGCTCGGCCGTCCATTGACGAAGTTGTTCGAGCAATGGCTTTTTGATGCCCATCCCTTCGTCGATCTCGAGCAACCCAATTTTACGCAATTCGGGCAGTTCATGCTTCCAGACATGAAAGGACCCTTTTTTATAAGCAAGCTGGAAGGATGCGGCAATCCGCAGCAGATTGGCTCTTCGCAACAGAATAAATTTTTTGACGTTGCGCTCGGCTAATCCGTGAATAAAGTCATCCACCGAACAATTCATAAACCTCTGATCGGTGGTTTTGCTCTCAAAGCCGTAATATGCCGTGCCGCTCCGCTGCCGGCGACTTTCAAAAAGCGTGAACGGATCAAAAACCGCGTTTTTCCGCCGGGAATAAAAGCAGTTGTGGTATTCCCGCAAGTATATTTCACTGTCCCAGAAAATATCGGGATGCTGGTCCAGTAGATCCCCTAAAACAGTGCTGCCGCTGCGGCCTAAATGGAACATCGCGACGCAGCTCATGGATTGCCGGGAAGAGAGCCGGGCAACCGCGGAAGCGTAGGCCTCGCGCCATAGAGATCTGCATCCTCTTCTAACTTTCCAGTAAAAATTCTGCGGGCTGGTCAGCGATCGAAAAAATCTTTTATAAAACGGAAGAGATACTTGATAACGAGCCATAGTGGATAGTGTCCTGTTCAGATGACTTGCCAAAATCGGCTGAACCGTCCGGGGTTTGCCGGCAAAGGCGCATTTCAGAGTCGCTGAAGAGCGGTCTTGCCCTTGATTTTCAGTCGAGTGGCCTTGGCCCAGAAGAAGCCCGCGGCATTGCTCACCTGACTTAACAAAAGGAACAAACTCAAGGCCGCGGCCTGTCTGCCCTTTCGTTGCCGCAGCGGAAAAAGCACGAGGTCCGTGTAGAACCGCAGAGGTTCAGGGCGGATGGCGGTACCCCTCCTTGCTCCTCTCATTTCGTGGTAGAGGCTTGCGCCAAGCCCATAACCAAAATGCTGACGCAAAAATTTACAAAGGGTCAATTCGTGCCAATGCTCGACAATAATTTCTTGGACAAAGCGAATGCCATGCCCCGTCAATAGCCAACGATCACAAAAGTCCCGGTCTTCAGCGGCCGCCTTTTTGAATTGCCTTGAAAATCCGCCGACGCTCATAAACAGTGCGGTGGGAACAATCATGTTGTTGGAAGTGATAAATTGAGCTTCACGGGAGTTTTGAGAAAAATAGCCGTACAGAAATTCGACAAGCTCCTGGCTTGCCGCCGCGAAAATATTATTGGTCAGTAAATTCACGGTTTGGCCGCCGAGCAAGGTCTTTCCATCCAGGAACCTGCCGACCATGATCAACCAGTCTTTCGGCAAACTGCAATCGTCATCGACAAAGGCGAGATACCTGCCTTGTGCATGGGACGCCCCAAGATTCCGGGCCGTGGCGGGACCTTTATTCTCCTGCCGTAAAAATTTCCAGTCAAGCCCCGCCAACTCGTCGGCGACGATACCGGCGCAACTGCCCGTACTTCCATCATCCACCACTATTACCTCGAATTGCGGACTTTCGACGGCAAGGCCCGCCAGCGACGACAGGCACCGCCGCAGGGCATCCGGACGATTATAGGTTGGGACAATGATTGACACCAGCGGGGAAAAATGGTTAGAGGCCGATGCTGGAGTTATTGACATGGTCATCGATTGTCTTGGGCAACGGCAACCGGCTGCCCGGTTTGAAAAGATTGTATCGCCGCCAGGCTTGCCAGTACCGCTTGCCGGCCATCAGTGAAGGAACACTCCGGACGCTCGCCGGAGGCGATGGCGTCGATGAAATGGTTCCATGCCTGACAAAATGTATTGCCGAACCCTCCGCCTCGTGCCATGGCGGGTAAGGCAGCGGCCAGATCGATCATTGTCCGCGACAGCCCCTTGATCCTGGTGGTAAGGGACCCCGGATATTCGGAACAGGTATACAATCTGAGTCCATCAAACCGATACAGACAGATCGAAAGCCGTCCCTCTGAACCGAAGATTTCGATTTCACTGGAAGGACTGGTTCGAAAGGTATTGACCACAGTCGCAAGTGTTCCAGCCGACAGCCGGGCGGACACGACACTGGAC